>DATFGD010000316.1:0-2128 GCA_035249725.1 Burkholderiales bacterium | reverse complement strand
AAGGCTTTTTCACTCGGGCCTGACACTGGCATTCTTCAGGCCGAGCGCCCTCGATTCAGGAAGCCTCCTCCCGTTTGTTTGGAACCGTAGCCTGCAACAACTGCCTGATATCCGGCACGGACCGCAATTGCCGGCATAGATCCAGCAAGCGCCTTGCTTCGGCGCTGCTGAGCACCCGAGTCGCACAGTCCATGAACTTTGCGACGCGGTCCGCTTCCGTCAGGGGCCAGGCCGGCGAGCCGGGAACGCGATCGACGCGCCGCTCGAAGCGGCCGCGCGGCGTGGTCACGGTGACATCGGTATAGCCCGCGATGCCGGAGTACACCTTGTCGTCCGGAATGGCGTAGCGCCGCACCTTGCGCATGAGGTTCCGCACGCGCGGCCGGTGCACCATGACATCGGTGAAGGTCTCCAGCGTGAGCTTGCGATCGATCAGCATCGCCGCCACGACGTATTCCACGCTGAACTTCGCTTCGAGACCGGTCGCAGGATCGCGGCTCACCAGCGCGGTATCGGTACCCGGCAGGAACCCGATCGCCACTTCCGATATCTCATCGGCGTGCACACTGTCCTCCTCGGTGATCTGGAGCAGTGCCCCGAGTGGACGGTGGTTGGAATAGCAGCACGGCCAGCGCTTCACGTAGTTGCCGGGATCGATCAACTCCCACCGCCTTCCCAGCGAGCGCAGCAGATTCTCCATTGCGTCGCCGTCATCGCCGCGATAAAGGTCGAGCACGCCGCCTTTCCCGTCGAACACGTTTTCATCCGCGGTGAAACCGCTGCGCGCCATCCACGCGGAAACCACACCGCAGCGCGATGCGTGTCCGGCATGAAACGGTTTCGTCATGGTTCCAAAGTTACGGACGAGGCCGCTCATCTGCGAGGCGGCCAGCCCCCACGCGCGCTGCAAGCCGGCCACATCCAGACCGGCAAGACGCGCCGCTGCGGCAGTCGCTCCGAATATGCCGATCGTGGCAGTGGGATGCCAGCCACGCTCGATGTGGCCCGGACCTGAAGCGCGACCGATTTTTGCTGCGACTTCCAGCGCCAACGCATAGGCGACCAGCACATCGACGCCCGAAACACCCGCCACTTCCCCGACTGCTAAAACGGCCGGGACGAGTGTTGCGCTCGAATGGCCACGCGTTCCGGGATGGGTGTCGTCGAAGTCGAGCGCGTGGCTGGACACGCCATTCGCAAAGGCCGCCTCCGCGGACGAGGTCGAAAGCCGTTGACCCCAGACGGTAGCCCGAGGCGCTGCATCGACTTCGCGCAGCCAGTTTGTTGCAATACCCGATACCGGCTCCAAGGTACCGGCTATAGCGACGCCCACTGTGTCGGTCAGCGCATCCTGAGCAGCAAGCAGCACTGCGTCCGGCACATCGGCGGTGGGCGTCTCGATGACAAACTGCGCAAGCGTCTGGGTAAACACGTCGCTCACCCCTCCGGATTGCCGCGCCGAAAACTAAAGCGCAACGGGCGCGCTCATGCCGGGCGTACTGCCGCGCCGGCCGCGGCACCGGCGATCCGCCCGAACACCGCGCCCGATACGAGTCCGGTGCCGGCGGGGTAATTGAAATAGAACAGGCCGCCCAGCATTTCGCCCGCGGTATACAGCCCGGGTATCGGATGAAAATTCACATCGAGCACCTGCCCGGTCTCAGGGAGGATGCGCAAACCCCCAAACGTAAACGTGATGCCGCACGTCACCGCATACGCTTCGAAGGGCGGCGTATCGAGCGGATGGGCCCAGTTCGACTTCGGCGGCTCGATCCCCACCGTGCAGCGCCCGTCCTTGATTGCGTGATTGAAGGGCACATCGGTGCGCACGGCAGCGTTGAACGCGCGCACGGTGTTGATGAAGCCCTCGGGGTTCACCCCCTCCATTTTCTCTGCGAGTTCTTTCACGGTCGAGGCGGTAACCCGCGTCACGTTCTTGTGACCGTATTCGGGCCGCAGCAGGTGATGCACCTTCGCGTCGAACACCTGCCAGGCGCACTGTCCCGGCTGTTTCAGCACTTCCCCGCCGTACTTCGCATACGTGTAATTGTAGAATTCGGCGCCTTCATCCACGAAGCGCCTGCCGTCCGCGTTGATCATGAGTGAAAGCGGGAAACTGTGCCGGTAC
>DATFGD010000315.1:0-4136 GCA_035249725.1 Burkholderiales bacterium | reverse complement strand
GATTCGAGTGACTCACGAGTAAGGCTTGCTGCGACCTCTTTGAGCGCAACGTGCGTGGTTGCAAGCGCAACGCGCATATCGCCCCCGACCAGCATCATCACTACATGCTCTGTACCGGTGCGCGCAGCGAGGAACTCCGTGTGGCCGGTAAACGAGAAGCCGGCATCATTGATCACGGCCTTGTGCACCGGTGCGGTCGCCATGGCGTCGAAAGTGCCGGCCATGCAACCGTCGGCAGCGACTTCGAGCATCCGCAGAACCGATGCGCTGTTAGCGCGATCGAGGTGGCCCGGTTCAGCCCGCACGGCGAGCGGCACATGACAAACGCGGAGTTGTCCGCGCTGGGCCGTGGTCGTATGCGCTTGACGGAATTCGACGCATTGGATCGGGGCGCCAACGGCGCGAGCACGCGCCAACAGAAGCTCACGATCACCGATTACGACGATCCCTGACGCCGGCATGATGTGCGCAAGTGCGACGCAAAGATCCGGCCCGATGCCGGCGGGCTCGCCCATCGTGACCGCGACAAGAGGCTCGTCTCGGGTAAGAGGCACACCCGTAGCATGGGCCTGCTCGTGCTTCATACGCGCCGTTTCGCGCTCAGCGCTCGTCGGAACGCAATTCAATGTAGGCGCGATCGCGAAGCTGTCGCACCCACTCCTGATACGCTTCATCCGATTTCCGCGCACGCAACGTCTGGCGTGCGGCAAGTCGCTGGCGTTCCTTGGACATATCCTCGTTGCGTCGCTCCAGCACCTGGATCAGGTGCCAGCCGAAAGGCGTCTGGACCGGCGCGCTGATTTCACCGGGTTTCAATGCATTCATCGCGCGCTCGAATTCGGGGACCGTATCACCCGGTGACAACCAGCCCAGATCGCCGCCCTTCGTAGCGCTGGCATCCTCGGAATGCGCGCGGGCGAGGGCCGCGAAATCCACCTTGTTCTCGAGCCGCTCTTTGAGCCCAAGCAGGCGGTTTCGCGCCTCACTCTCGGATACCAGCTCGTTCATTTTGACGAGAATGTGGCGCGCGTGCGTCTGCTGCACGATCACCGCAGCGCCGCCACCGCGTTTGTCATTGAGCTTGAGAATATGAAACCCGTTCGCGCTGCGCAGGATCGGCGTCAGTTCGCCCCCCTTCAGCGGTCTGAGCGCTTCGGTAAACAGCGTGGGCAGCCGCGATGATTGGCGCCACCCCATCATACCGCCCTGCAACGCGTCCGGTGCTTCGGAAAACGCCACGGCAACCTGGCGAAAATCCGCACCGCTCTTCAGTTGAGCGTATGCCTGCTCCGCGCGCGCGCGCCGGGTCTGAATCTGTTCCGGGCTGGCGTTCTCGGGTACCACGACCAGGATGTGCGACACATTGTATTCGTCGTTGGTGTCCGTCGTCCGCTGTTGCAAACTGAGGAAATTGTCGATCTCGCCGTCCGTTACGACGATCTTGGTGTCCACTTCGCGCTCGCGCAGCCGGGTCATGACGATTTCGTTGCGGATGTCCTCGCGGAACTTGGCGAAGGGTATGCCGTCCTTTTCGAGCACCTGCCGCAATTGCTGGGATGTCAGCTTGTTGTCCTGTGCGATGCGGCCGATCGCGCGGTCAAGTTCGGTATCGTCGACGCGCAAGCCGGTTTCCTTCGCAAACTGGAGTTGCACGCGGTCCGTCACCATGCGTTCCAACAACTGACGTTCCAGCGCGTCTTTCGGCGGGGGCGGCGTGCCTTGCTCCCGAAGCTGCCTCATGGCGAGCTTCACGCGCTCCTCCAGTTCGTTGCGCGTGATCACTTCGTCGTTGACCACCGCGACGATGCGATCGAGCACCGTGACGGGCGGCGGTTTCTGTGCGCAAGCGAAGTGCGGCCAGAGGAGCGCTGCACACGTCACGACAGCAGCGCGGTGACGAATGGTCCGATGCAGTAAATTCTTCATGCGTTCAGTGTGGCGTTAATCCGGGGAGGCTTTCAGCGGCCGGGCCATTGGCCGTCCCCGGGACGGACATTATGTGGATCCTGCCTTACGTAGCCCGCGATATTTCGCGTCAGCACTTCGAGGGGATTTGTTCCGAGCCGTGACACGCCGCTCAATTCGAGCTGCAAAAAAATGGAGGTGGAGGCCTGCTGAAGCGCCGTGGCGAACCGATGAGCGACCGCGCGGAATACCCAACAGCCGCCATTGTATTCGATCCCGGCCAATCCTTCGAGCATACGGTTATCGAGCAGTGAATAATTCCAACGCGCCAGCGCCGTCCACTGCGGCGTGATCGGCCACTGCGTCGAAATGTCCGTCTGGCGCACTGAGCCGGTCGTGCTGCGATAGACCAGGTTGAGTACCTTGCCGGGCTGCGGCTGATAGCGGGTGCCGATGTTGAATCTGTTCGTCTGGGAGAGATCCGTGTTGTACTGCCAGCCTGCGTCCGCGAACCAGTTGGGCGCGACGGTCCCGCTGACCGCCGCGAGCAGGTCCGAGCTGGAGCTTTGGCTCGAGCGCAGCGGCACACCGGGCACAAAGACCTGTTGCGGCTGAAAGTAATAGCGCTGCGCCACGCCGACGCGCAGGCGTTCGATGCCGCTTTGTGCGTTAACAAAGCGCGACGTAGCCCCGATGGTTACCTGGTTCGCATCGTTGATCCGATCGTGGCCGCTGAACTGGTTTTCGGCGAAGATCGTGGCGAGATTGATGTCACGCTGTCCCGTATCGAATATCGGAATCTGGCTCTGATCGCGATACGGGATATAAACGTAATAGATCTTGGGCTCGAGTGTCTGTATGAAGGATTGCCCGGTTATTCGGGCGTCGCGCTCAAATATGAGCCCGGCTTCGGCCCTAAAGATGGGGAGCACGCGCGTCGTGTCGGGCAACGTCGTCGTGCCCTTGTCCAGGGCGTAATGCGTGAAATGCGTGCCGATCTTAGGCGTGAGATATGCATACGAGGTTTGGAGCGGCAGGCTGAGGCTGGGATAGGCCACGGTTCGCCGGCCGTTGACGAGAGTCGGATGATTGAAATCGATGAACTGGCCGAGTAGATCGAAGTCGGTGCGCATGAAATCCCAGTTTTGCGCGGTGAAAGTCACCTGCGGTTGCCGGTTATAGGGCGGCGTGATCGGTGCGAGCGGGTCGGCCTGCAATGTCTGCCAGCGCTGCACGTGCGCTGTCAGGCCGTAGACGCCGGTCTGCCCCCAGGTTCCGCCGCGGGACAAAATGCCCTCGCGTGGCAGAAGGACCTGGGACGTGAGCGCGATCCGAGTCGAAAGATCGGTGAAGTAGGTATCATCCGAGACCTTCTGCAGATTCAACGTGCCGTACCATCCGTACGGCAGCCTGTGCTGATGGCGGAAGAACCCCGCATAACGCTCCTCATCGTTTTTCTGACGATCGGCCGGCAAGATCTCGATACGCGCGTCCCCGCTGTAATCGGGTTCGAGGTAACGGAATTCGTTGTTGAGCTGCAAGCCCCGCTTGGTGAGCAAGCGGGGCGAGATCGTGTAGTCGCGATTCGGGGCGATGTTCCAGTAATACGGAACAGTGACTTCGACGCCGCTGCGGCTGGAGCTGCCGAGATGGGGCGTCAGGAAGCCGGATTTTCGCTGCTGATGCAGCGGAAAGGTCAGATAGGGCGAATAGAATATCGTCCGGTCCATGAAGACGATGCTCACGTCGCGGCCGGTGCCCACATCCCGGTCCTTGTCGATATCGAGCTGGGCAGTGCGGATGAACCAGTCATCATTGCCGGGCTCGCACGTCGTGTACTCGGCCTGCTCGGCGCGATAGCGGCGTGGCCCCTCGAACAATAACCGTTCGGCGCGGCCGCGCGCATCCGCATCGCCGAACCGCTGCTTCGAAGCAGCGGAAGCGGGCTGCTGCGGCGTGGGTGTCAGGATATAGCGGGGTTTGTCCATGAAACCCCGATCCGTTGCCAGGTTGTAGTGCAGCCGCTCGCCTTCGACAGTGGCGCCACCCTGTTCGAGCTTCACATTGCCTGTCGCTCTGATCTCTTCCGCCGGCTGGTCGTAACGCATCCAGTCGGCGAAGACAGACTGCCCCCCGCGGCGTAGTTTTACGCTGCCTTCCGCTTCAATTTCCTTTTCGGTGTGTCCCCGCAGTTTGTCGGCCTCGAGGAAAACCGGAAGAACGTCGGGATC
>DATFGD010000314.1:0-3664 GCA_035249725.1 Burkholderiales bacterium | reverse complement strand
GAAGGCTATCCCGATCTCGTCATGAATGGCGGGCTCACCACGCTCCTCGCATACGAACTCGCGCGCGCCCACGCCGCAACACCGATCCGTTACATGTCATCGCGCAACGTGCGCGCGCTCTTCGTGAACCGGCCCATCCACTTCGGAGGCGAACCGGGCGCGGACGGCAAGAGCGCGAAGCTGTGGGCCGCGGACCAGGATGGCGCACTCGCGCTCACCGCCGAAGCGCAGTTCCGGTGATGCAATGCGACGCTTCCCGTCATCCCGAAACAGCAAGACGCCCGCGAGGCGCATCCGGTGCTGCGTTCCGGCTTTGACCGGCATGACCAACGCTAATCTGGAGACCTGAATGGCCGGTGGACCTCTGGAAGGCGTGCGCATCGTCGATCTCACTTCGGTCGTGGTGGGCCCGCTCGCCACGCAAATCCTGGCGGACCACGGCGCCGAAGTGATCAAGGTGGAGTCGCAGGCGGGCGATCTGGTGCGCGTCATGAACGGCAAGTCGGTCACGCCGGGGATGGGCGCCAAGTTTCTGCATTTGAACCGCAACAAGCGCTCGATCGTGCTCGACCTCAAAAAGCCGGCGGGTCACGCCGCGCTGATGAAGCTGGTCGAGCGCGCGGATGTGCTCATCTGGAACGTGCGCCCACCTGCGATGGCGCGGCTCAAGCTCGCATACGAAGACGTGCGCGCCGTCAATCCCGCCATCGTTTATTGCGGCATGTTCGGTTTCGGGCAGGACGGGCGCTATCGCGACAAGCCCGCCTACGACACGATCATCCAGGGCTCGGGCGGAATGGCGGCGCTGCACCACCGCGCCTTGGGGGAACCGCGCTTCGTGCCGATGGTGGTGGCCGACAAAGTCGTCGGCTTGATCGCGGTGCAGATGATCGCGATGGCGCTCTACCGGCGCGCGCGGACCGGCGAAGGCTGCTCGATCGAGATTCCCATGTTCGAAAATCTCGCGAAATTCGTGCTCGAGGAACACATGTATTTGAAGACGTTCGATCCGCCGCTCGGCGAGACGGGCGACCCGCGGCTTCTCGACCCGCTCGGCAAACCGATTCCGACCAGGGACGGCTGGATCTGCATTTCGGCCAACACCAACGCGCAGGCGTTCGCATTCTTCGACGCCGTCGGGCGTCCCGAACTCAAGAGCGATCCGCGCTTTTGCAGCGTGCCGGCGCGGTTTGCGCATGTGAAAGCGTATTACGAGATCCGCATGGAAGTGCTCAAGACGCGAACGACGGCCGAATGGCTCGAAGTCTTCGACCGCGCCGACGTTCCCGCCATGCCGTACCACACGCTCGACAGCCTGCTCGAGGACCCGCATCTGAAGGACGTCGCCTTCTTCCAAATGCAAGAGCATCCGACCGAGGGCAGAACACGCAGCATGCGCCTGCCCAACAAATGGTCGTGCGGCACGCGGCGCGAGTGGTCGCCGGCGCCTAAGCTCGGGCAGCAGAGCGTCGAAATCCTGCGCGAAGCGGGTTACAGCGAGGCCGATATCGACAAGATGATCGCCGACGGCGTCACGCTCGATGGCCGCATCCCCTGAGGGACAGACCGCAGCCTTCGGGTCCCTAAGCAGCAAAACGTTGAGGCATAATGTGCGGCTTTCGCCGCACACCACCACGGAGACGAGCATGCAGTTCAGTTGGCAGCACACGCGGACCTTCATTGCAGCATCCCTCCTCGCTGCAGCCGCGCTCGCGGCGCCCGGTGCGGCCCAGGCGCAGACCGAAACCCGCGAGTTCAACCCCCTTGTCGGGCAGGAAGGCAAGGACGTCATCTGGGTGCCAACGCCGCAGGCGCTGGTCGAGCGCATGCTCGAAATGGCGAAGACAACGCCGCAGGACTATGTCGTTGACCTCGGTTCGGGCGACGGCCGCACCGTCATCACGGCGGCCAAAAAATACGGCGTGCGCGCGCTCGGCATCGAGTACAACGCCGATATGGTGGCGCTCTCCAAACGCAATGCAGCGCAGGAGGGCGTGGCGGATCGCGCGCAGTTCATGCAGGGTGACATCTTTCAGACCGATTTCAGCAAGGCGACCGTCCTCACGCTCTACCTGCTTCCCGCGCTGAACCTGAAACTGCGCCCGACCATACTGCGCATGAAGCCCGGCACGCGCGTCGTCTCGCACGCTTTCAGCATGGGCGATTGGCAGCCGGATCAGATCGAAACCGTGGAAGGCCGCACCGCTTATCTATGGATCGTGCCGGCCCAAGTCGAGGGTAGCTGGCGCTGGGGCGGTCCGCGCAAATTCGAAATGCTGGTGCAGCAGCATTTTCAGCAGGTGGAAGGGCTGGTCAAGATCGACGCGCGGGCGGCGCAATTCCGCGACGCGCGGCTGCAGGGCGACCGCATTTCGTTCTCGGTCATCGAGTATTCCGGCATGGGCAATGTGCAGCACGACTACACCGGGCGCGTGAACGGGGACGTCATGGCGGGAACGGTCAAGCGTTCGGACGCCGGCGGTGAGGAGAAGTGGAGCGCGAAGCGCGTCGCCGGCCCGGACGCCGCCCAACGTTCCGCCCGCTGACAACCCGTCATCGAAGCAATTTCCTGGAGTGACTTTCATGCCACAGCAGAGCGCAGCCGTCGTCGGCGGCGGGATCATGGGCGGCGACATCGCCATCATTTTTGCCGCGGCCGGCTGGAATGTCCGGGTGATGAGTCCCTCGGAGAAAACGCGTGCCGCACTGCCCGCGCGCATCGAGGCCGGCTTGAAAAAGCTCGGCGCACCCGCGACGCACGCAGCGAACGTGCGCGCCTGCGCGCGGCTGCAGGACATCGACTGGAAGAGCATCGACTTCGTCGTCGAAGCGGCGACCGAGGATCTGCCCCTCAAGCAAAGAATTTTTGCCGAGCTGGAAGCGCTCGCACGACCCGATATCCCGCTTACGAGCAATACGTCCAATTTCCCCATCGGCGAGATCGGCAGAAATCTCAAGACCCGTTCACGGGTTGCGGGGCTGCACTTTTTCATGCCGGCGCACCTGGTCCCGCTCGTGGAGATCGTGAGTTCCGATGCGACCGACCCCGAGGTGGCGGAAGGCATGATGGCGCTCATGAACCGGCTGGGCAAGGCGCCGATCTGGGTCAAGAAGGATGTCCCGGGATTCGTCGGAAACCGCATCCAGCACGCGATGATGCGCGAAGCGCTCTATCTCATCGCCGACGGCGTCGTCTCGCCCGAGGGCGTGGATACCGCAGTGCGCTACGGATTCGGCTTCCGCTTCATCGCGTGCGGCCCCATCCTGCAGAAGGAAATGTCCGGCTGGGACACCAATTATTTCGTCGGCAGCGCGCTCTACCCGCATCTCCACGCCGAGAACGGGCCGCCCGCGCTGCTGAAGGAAATGGTGGAGCGCAATCATCTCGGCATGAAGACCCGCCGCGGCTTCTGGGAATGGACCGATGAGTCGGCCGCGAAAGAGAAGAACCGCATCGAACGGGCGCTGCAGGCCGGCATGGAGATACTGAAGGCCGACATGCAGAAGTAGGCGGACCACCCCGTCTGCTTCGCAGCCACCCCTCCTAATGTAGGAGGGGAAGAGTTATAGCGATGTTGCGCCTGCCATCCCCTCCTCCGATGAGGAGCGACGGCATTCCCTTCTCCGATGAGGCGGGAAGCCATTGTTATTCCCCTCCTCCGAT
>DATFGD010000313.1:0-2636 GCA_035249725.1 Burkholderiales bacterium | reverse complement strand
CCCGGCGAGGTTCTGCCCGCGTGGTATCTCGGGGATACGTCGGCTGTTGAGCGGCGGCGATCGTGGGAACCAGCACAGCGGCGAGCGTTGCGATTGTCAGCTTCATTTGTGCCTCCATTTGCGAGAACGGTGTGAGGCACGTCGGCAATGCCCGAGCCGCGAACGGTGACAAGCGTCAACAGCTGGCATCGTTATCCAGGTCACGCCTGGAAGTAGCTCACTCGTGAGGCGTTTCCAGGCCCTGCGTCCGCTTGGCCGGACGGGGATCTGGGCTTTGCTACCGCGGGTTACGCGGAAACCCCGCTGCGGGTACCACGGGTCTCGCCGTGGGCATTGAAGTCTCCTCCAAACGGGCCAACGGCAAAGGACTTTGGTTTTGGCTCCATGCGAGCGGAAGGTTGCGTTCGCCAGGAGCAGAAACCAAAAATCTCTGTGCTGGCGTGAAGCGCCATCGATGCGCCGGGAACAACCCGCGATACCCGCAGCGGGGTTTCCGCGTAACCCGCGGTAGCAAAGCTCTGATGCCTGAAGGCGCGCCACATTCCCGGCATCGCTCGCGGTTCATGAGACCGAAACGAAAAAGGCCCAACTCCCCTAACGAGGAGTCGGGCCCCTTTTCGATTGTCGACCGCGCGAGGCGGGCGGAGCGTCTTAGCGCGAGAGAATCAGCGACGCCAGCAGCACGCCGAGCGCGAGCATCGCTGCGCCCACGGCCACCGCCATCGTCGGCGTCACCGCGAACTGGCGGCGCCAGAAGGGCGTGATCACGCGCGGCGTCGCCTGCGGCAGCGCCTGCATGATACGATCCTGCACGTACGCAGGCGTCTTCATGCGGCGACGCTTGTCGACCTCGCCCTCAATGCGACGCCAGAAATCCACATCGCGCGCGGTGTCACCACGACGCACGGCGGCTTCAGGGAGATCGCCATCGAGCCAGGCCTGCACGGTCTGAGGCGTACGGCGAGTTCCCCTTGGCACCTCGCGGTCGGCAAATGGGCGCGAAGGAACGGCGCGCGGACGATCGCGGCCGGGCTCGCTACGGCCCTCTCGGGGATTCAGGTCGTCGTGCATCAGGCGTACTTCTCCTCCAGGAGGACTTGGAGAGCCTCACGCGCGCGGTGCACGCGCATCTTCAGCGCCCCAACAGTGGTTCCCAATAGATCAGCCATCTCTTCATACGAACGGCCTTCAACGTGCTTCATCACGAACGCTTCGCGTAACGATGGTGCCAGTGCCGACAGCGCACGGTCCAGATCACTGCGAAGCTCCGATCGGTCCAGCTCTTCATCCGGCGTCGCGAACGACGAGGGTTGATCATCTTCCTCGTAGCTCAAGTGTGTTCGCCGAATGTTCTTGAGCCAGTCCTTGCAGCCGTTTGCAACGATTCGGAAAATCCACGCATCGAAGCGTCCGTGCACCTCGGCGAGGTGTTGATACGCTTTGATGAAAGACGATTGGAGAATATCCTCCGCTACGTCTGGACTCCCCGTCATACCGAGCGCATGCCGATAGAGGGGATCACTGTAGCGTCCAATCAGGAGGGAGAATGCATCCCGATCTCCCGAAAGTACGCGCGCAATGACTTCCTGATCCGCTTGAAGCTGATCGACGGGAGAAACTGGCGTCGCCGTTTGACTCTTCACGTCGCTAGTGTAATCCCTCTCCGCTGCGTCGGACAGAGCTTTCTTTGCCGCCGCTGGGAGTGCAAATGTGGCTGCCATGCCCTTAGGACGACCACCATCACGCCGCGTAACAAAACTATCACTAACTGCGCAACCGAGTATAAACGAGCAGCTCCCGAACCCGGTCACCCGAGTACCGCCGCCCCTCCCGGTCGCTGTCCGCCCGGTACCTTCGGTACGTCTTCCGAAAGGTCTTCACGCGACCATCGACCGAGGCGTCGGCCAGCGTCTCCCTCAGGATCTTTTCGGGGAGCAGCCCCTCCGAGTTGTAGCTGACCAGGACGTGACGCGCGCTCGTGGCCTCGAGAAGCGACCTCAATGCTACACGCACACGGCGGGCCGAGCACCAGTCGCTTCTCTGACCATCTGATGGAAGGAGACCCGTCTTTCCCCGAAGTATCGGCGGCTCATCGGCCCATCCACGCGCGATGAGCTCGGGGACGTGGTAATAGCCCGGATACTGACGCGCGTTGTAGGGAGGGTCGACGTACAGCAGATCGATGGGACCGAGCGCCCTCGCCACGTCGGCCGCATCCTGCCGGTGCGCGGTGGAGCCCGGCGCCCCTTTCCACGGAGACACCGTCGAGAGCTGGATGGGACGGACGGCGTTCGGCTGCCAGCTCTTGATGTATGCGGCGTACACGCCGGCCGTATTCGCAACGCGGTCGGCCCCCTCGATGAGAGCGGCGAGCAGCAGGTAGTACGCGTCGTCGGGAATGAGACCCGAGTCGTGCCAGCCGTGGAGCGTTTCGCGAATCGCATCGATGCGCTTCGCGTTCTCGCGCGTGAAGTACATGCGCTCGCCGGCGAAGTGCCTGGTGAAGAATCCCTCGTCCGGCTCGAGCCATTGAGCGAGATACTCGGCCACCGCCCCGAGTTGCCCGCCGCGCCCCGCTGCCCGTTCGCGAAAGCGCGCAGAGCGAAGCGCGCGACGCAATCCCGCGTCGCTCGCTT
>DATFGD010000312.1:0-2667 GCA_035249725.1 Burkholderiales bacterium | reverse complement strand
TCGCAACACTTTGTCCGTCATCGCCGACCAGCCGCTGATTGGAGTCGGCACCGGCGGGTTTGCCCAAGCCTATGCCGAGAAAGTAAAAGGCACCGGCAAGGTCGCTACCCAAAACCCGCACAACGAATTCCTCCTCATGTGGGCGCAACTCGGCATCGCAGGTCTCATCGCCCTCATCTGGCTTTTTTGGCGGCAATGGCAGCTCGCGGCGCGCCTTCCGACCCGGATGGAGACAGATCTTGCCCGCGCCCTCGTCGTGACCATGGTGATCGGATGCATGCTGAACTCACTGTTGCTCGACCACACCGAGGGCCTGTCCTATGCCTGGCTCACCGGCGTGCTGTATGGCGGGCTGAACAACGTGGGCTCGGAAAAGGCTGCGCAGAGTGATGCGCGTGCGGTCACCGAAGCCATTCGATGAACCACGCAGCACGTTCTTCTACCGCCGAGGTGCAGCCGGGCAAGCACACCGGCGTATCCGCAATCGTCATCACCAAGAACGAAGAGGCGGTCATTGGCCGCTGTCTGGAGTCGGTGCAATGGGCGGACGAAATCATCGTCGTGGACTCCGGCAGCACCGATCGCACCGTTGAGATTGCGGAGCGCCTCCACGCGCGCACAGTCGTCACACCGGACTGGCCCGGCCCTGGCCCGCAGCGCAACCGTGCCATCGAACTCGCTACGGCGGGCTGGATACTGGCGCTCGATGCCGACGAATGGGTGACGCCCGAGCTGCGGGAAGAAATTCGCGCTGTGTCAGAAGCGCCGGGCGACTACGTGGGCTACCGCATTCCGCGGCTTTCGAGCTATTGCGGGCGCCGCATGCGCCACAGCGGCTGGTGGCCCGACTACGTCTCCCGCCTCTTCAGACGCGGCCGTGCACGATTTGGCGGGGGCATCGTGCACGATCACCTGGTGCCGGACGGGCGCATGGGAAAGCTCAGCAGTCCGCTGCTGCACGAGGCGATCACCGACCTCGATGACATGCTGAACAAGCTCAACAGTTATTCCTCGTGGGGCGCGCAAACGCTGCACGAGCGCGGCCGGCGCGCGGGGCTCGGCACCGCATTGGGTCACGGCGCGTGGACGTTTCTGAAGACTTATCTGCTGCGGGCCGGTTTCCTCGACGGCCGCGAAGGATTCATGCTCGCCGTATCGAACGCGGAAGGCGCCTACTACAAGTATCTGAAGCTTATGCTGATGAACCGGGAGAAGAGCAGCCGATGAAGGTTGCCGTCATCGTGACGACGTACAACCGCCCGGATGCGCTCGCTGCAGTGCTCGACGGCTATGCTGCACAGGACGCTGCGTTTGAGCTGCTTGTCGCGGACGACGGCTCCACCGATGCGACGCGCCGCCTGATCGAAGAGCGCGCGAAACGCGCGTCTTGTCCTGTGCGGCACGTGTGGCAGGAGGACCACGGATTTCGCGCCGCGGCAATCCGCAACCGCGCCCTCGCGCAAACCGACGCGGATTACGTCATCTTCAGCGACGGCGATTGCGTTCCCCCGCGCCGCTTCGTCAGCCGGCATTTGGCGCTCGCGGAGCCGGGATACTTTCTTTCCGGAAACCGCATTCTGCTCTCCGAACACTTCACGGCCGAGGTACTGCGCCTTCGTCTTCCGATACACGGGTGGAGCACGAGCAAATGGCTGGCGGCGTGGCTGCGCCGCGATGTCAATCGCGCACTGCCGCTGCTCGATCTGCCCGACGGCGCTCACCGCAAACGCTCGCCGCAACGATGGAAAGGCGTAAAGACCTGCAACCTTTCGGCGTGGCGGCGCGACCTGCTCCTGGTAAACGGCCTCGATGAATCGTACTGTGGCTGGGGCTTGGAGGATTCTGACCTCGTGATCCGTCTGCTGCGCGCGGGGATAACGCACAAGAGCGCGCGTTTTGCCGCGCCCGTGTTCCATCTCTGGCACCCGGATTTCGACCGCAACCGCCTTGCGGACAATCAGCGTCAGCTCAACGAAGTGCTGACCTCGTCGCGCATCGAAGCAATAAGTGGCGTCAACCAGTATCTATGACCGCATCTTTTCGTTCAGCGTGGCCGGGGTCGGACAGCCCGCCTCCCAAAAGTGCGCTCATAGTGGTGACGCGCCGGATCGGAGACGTGCTCCTCGCCACGCCGCTCATTCGCTCGCTGAAGCGCGCGTGGCCGGATAGCGCAATCGACGCGCTCGTCTTCGCCGGCACGGAGGAAATCATCGCGGCCAATCCCGATGTGCGCCGCGTGCATACCATTCCCGAGCGCCCCGGCCTGCCCAGGCATCTTGCCTTTCTGCTTGCGCTCGCCCGGCGCTATGACCTGGCATTGTCACTTGTGCCGGGCGACCGACCGACGGTTTACGCGTTTGTCGCGGGTCGCCGCCGCGCCGGCCTTCTGATCGACACACGCAAGGAGCGCTGGAAGCGACCGCTGCTCCACCGCTGGGTGCCGTTCGACGGCCTCAATACGCATACAGTGCGCATGCATCTTGCACTCGCCCAGATGCTCGGCGTGCCGGTGCATGCCGATCCCGTCGTCTCCTGGCAGGAGGATGAAGCAATCCGCGTCGAGCGATTGCTCGGAACAGGCGCAGCGCCGTTCGCCGTACTTCATCCCTATCCCAAGTTCAATTACAAGATGTGGTCGCTCGAAGCCTGCGTCGAAGTGGCGTCGTG
>DATFGD010000311.1:0-2950 GCA_035249725.1 Burkholderiales bacterium | reverse complement strand
CGCGAGCGCTTTCGCATCGAGCGGCGCTGCCCGCAGCAGATAGCGCCGCGCGTGGCCCGCGTTTGTGCGGTCGAGCACGCCGCGATGCATCAGATGATTAAGGTGAGCGATCGTCTCGCCGAGCGCAAAGACAAGGTGGTGCTCGTCGAGACGGCGGGTAAAGAGTGCCGGCAAGAGCTCGGCTGCCGTACGCGGCGCGGCACACAAGGCTGTGAGCTTCCCCAGCCGCGCTCCGTGGTGGTCACGCAACTCAGCGACGCGCTGTGCCGCGCCGCGAAATGGCATGCCATGCGATGGCAGGACCAGCGTATCGTCCGGCAGCGCTTCGAACGCGGCGAGCGAGCCCAAAAACTGGCCGAGCGGGTCACCGTCCGGCTGTGCGGGCCAGACACTGACGTTGGTCGTGATGCGTGGAAGCAGCATGTCGCCGGCGATGACCACACCGAGCGTTTCACAGTAGAGTGCAGCGTGTTCAGGAGAGTGGCCGTGGCCAACGATGACCCGCCACGTATTGCCGCCAATGGAGAGCTGCTCGCCGTCATGCATGCGTCGGAACGCATGCGGCAGCTCCGGTACGCCGCTGCGGTAGTGATCCTTACCCGCGTTAAAGGCGCCCAGCCGCTCCTCATCCAGTCCGTTGGCGCGACACCAGGCAAACAGCGCGGGAAAGCTCGTGCCGGCCACGCGATGAAAAACGGCGTGCGCATGCAGAAATTCCGCCTCGGTCATCCACGGCTGCAGGTCGAATTGCCGGCACAACCATTGAGCGAGCCCGATGTGGTCCGGATGGCAGTGTGTGACGATGAGGCGACGAACCGGTTGAGTCCCGAGCGGCCCGGCGAGGATTTCGGACCACAAAACCCGCGACGCATCGTTGGCGAGACCGCAATCGACGAGCGTCCAACCTCCCTGGTCTTCGAGCGCCCACAGATTGATATGGTCCAGCGCGAACGGAAGGGGCATGCGTAACCACAAAATTCCTGGCGCAACCGCCATCACCTTGCCAGCCCCGGGGGCATCGGCGAAAGGGTATACGATTGATGGTTGCGTGCGCTGGTGTGCCAGCATCATGTCTTGACGTTTACGTAAAACAGAACTATAAGTCAACCGACGCGCTGGATGTTACACGCTAATATTGCGGAGCACAATGTCAATTACGCGAACTTATACGATCAGCGAGCTGGCGCGGGAATTCGGAGTGACCACTCGCACCATTCGCCATTACGAGGAGCAGGGACTGCTCAGTCCCAAGCGCGATGGGACGAGCCGCATCTTCAGCAATCGTGACCGAGTACGGCTCAAACTTGCCTTGAGGGGAAAGCGTCTCGGCTTTTCGCTCAATGAGATTCGCGAGCTCTTCGAACTGTACGATCTTGCGCGCGACGAGAAAAAACAACTCGAGCAATTCCTCGCCAAGCTCGAACGTCGCCGCGCCCTTCTTGAACAGCAGCGTGAGGATATCGAAGTGATGCTGAACGAGGTCAATTTTTTCGCTGGGCAATGCCGGCGGCTCCTGGCCGAGAACGCCGCATCGGGATCTCAGAAGGTCGCGTGATTACCTTGACGTAAGCGTAAACTATGGATCCTACCCCGGTTTTCGACGTCGAGTCGAGCGCCGCCCTGGAAGAGCTGCGGGAGACCGTCCGCAAATTTGCTGCGCGGGAAATCGCACCGCGCGCTGCGGCCATCGACCGGGACAACGCTTTCCCGGACGACCTGTGGGGGAAACTCGGCACGTGCGGGCTGCTCGGCATCACGGTAGGCGAAGCCTATGGCGGCACAGGCCTGGGCTACCTCGCGCACGTCGTGGCGATGGAGGAAATCAGCCGGGCATCGGCTTCGGTGGGCCTGTCGTACGGGGCCCATTCCAACCTCTGCGTCAATCAAATCCACCGGAATGGCAGCGCGGAACAGAGAGAGCGCTACTTGCCCAAGCTGGTGTCGGGCGAGCACGTGGGCGCACTGGCGATGAGCGAGCCGGGCGCCGGCTCCGACGTGATCAGTATGCGGCTGCGGGCTGAACGCGCGGGCGACCGGTTCGTACTCAACGGCAGCAAAATGTGGATCACCAACGGCCCCGATGCAGACGTGCTGGTCGTCTACGCCAAAACGGATGCCGCGGCCGGCCCGCGCGAGATCACGGCATTTATCATCGAGAAAGGCTGCGCGGGATTCTTAACCGGCCCCAAGCTCGACAAGCTCGGCATGCGCGGCTCGAATACCTGTGAGCTGGTGTTCCACGACTGCGAAGTGCCGGTCGCAAACGTGCTGGGGTCGGTCGGCACCGGGGTGGAAGTCCTGATGAGCGGGCTCGATTACGAGCGCGCCATCCTGGCAGGGGGTCCTCTGGGCATCATGCAAGCTTGCTTCGATACGGTGCTGCCTTACGTCCGTCAGCGTCATCAGTTTGGCCAGCCGATCGGGACGTTTCAGTTGATGCAGGGCAAGCTCGCCGATATGTATACGACACTGTCCGCCTGCCGCGCATACGTGTATGCCGTCGCGCACGCCTGCGATACCGGCCGGATCACGCGCAAAGATGCGGCCGGCGCGATACTTTATGCGGCCGAGAAGGCGACTTGGATGGCGCTGGAGGCGATTCAGACGCTCGGTGGCATGGGCTATCTCAACGAATCGCCCGCCGGACGGCTGTTGCGCGACGCCAAGCTCTACGAACTCGGGGCGGGTACTTCGGAAATCCGCCGCTGGCTGATCGGCCGGGAATTGTTCGAGGACACGCAGTGAGCGTAGTCCAAGGAAGTGACGGGGATGCTTCTTGAGCTTCGCATGTAATACCTGGAGTTCTGCCGATGGTGAATGATCCGATCGTCATTGCCGGCGCAGCGCGCACGCCGCTGGGCGGCTTCATGGGCGAACTGAAATCGTTCAGCGCGCCCGAGCTGGGTGCAATCGCCATACGTGCCGCCGTTGAGCGCGCCCGCGTCCCGCC
>DATFGD010000310.1:0-2708 GCA_035249725.1 Burkholderiales bacterium | reverse complement strand
GAGCGAGCGGTGGCTGTCGAGCTCGATCTCAGGGTTGAAGCTCCAAATGCGCAAGCCACTGCATAGCGACGCTTCACTCAGCGGTTCGCCCTGAGTTCATCGAAGGGCAACGGCTGCTTTGGCCGTGCATTCCGTTCATGTTTCGACAAGCTCAACACGAACGGATATTTTCCTGAAAACAAAGGTTATGCCACAACTCGTTTTTATCCACGGTCCGGGCGCAGGCGCCTGTTCGGATGCCTACTACCATCAACGCCTGCATTTTCCGGACAGCGTTGCACCCGATTTGCCCGGACACCTCGAAGGGACGCGATGCGCTGGCGTCATGCGCTACACGGAGTGGGTGCGCGGGTGGTTGTGGGGACGGGGACTGAACAAGGATCTGGTTCTCGTCGGCTACACGCTGGGTGCGTCGATCGCGCTGCAGTATGGTCTCGACTATCCGGACGAAGTGAGGGGACTCGTGCTGATGACGGTTGCAGCACGGCCCAAAGTGCGTGGGCCAGGCACGTACGAAATGCGTCTCCGTGCGCCGCAAGATCCCAAGGTTTATGAAGAGTGGCTCGCATTTCAAAGGAAGGCGATGCACCTGGTCGAACCGGGATTGCGCGAGCGCCTCATGGCGCGCCATCGCCAAGTGGGACCACTGTCGCAATATCACGATCTGATGGCGATTGACAGCTTCGACCTGCGCGAGCGCATCGCAAGCCTCAAGCCCAGGCTTTTGCTGCTGCGCGGCCTGCGGGATCACGGCAACCCGCCGGAATACGAGAAAGAAATCCATGAGGCGGTGCCCGGATCGCAGTACGTAAAGCTGCCCGATGCGGGACATTTCCCGTGCACCGAGATCCCGGACAAGGTCAACGCGCTGATAGAACAATTCGTCGCCGCTCTATGAGCGGAAAAGGGGCAGTGCCTGAACGACCCACGCGCCCATCCGACTGAAACGTGCCCCTAGGCCTTGAGCCGGTATCCGGTTCTGAAGATCCACGCCACGACGGCAAGCGCCGCCGCGAGAAAGACGGCGGTCATGGCGAGGCTCACGCCCACACCCACATCGGCAATCCCGTAGAAGCTCCAGCGAAATCCGCTCACGAGGTAAACCACCGGGTTGAACAGGCTCACCGTCTGCCACGGGGGCGGCAGCATGTCGATGGAGTAGAAGCTGCCGCCGAGAAACGTCAACGGCGTGATGACGAGGAGCGGGATCAACTGCAGTTTCTCGAACCCATCGGCCCAGATGCCGATAATGAAGCCGAGCAGACTGAACGTGACCGAAGTGAGCACGAGAAAGAGGACCATCCATACCGGGTGCTCGATCCGGATCGGCACGATGACGGCTGCCGTGGCGAGGATGATGAGGCCGAGGATGACCGATTTGGTCGCCGCCGCCCCGACGTAGCTCACGACGATCTCGAGATAGGAGATCGGCGCCGACAGCAGTTCGTATATGGTGCCGGTGAACCGCGGGAAATAGATGCCGAACGAGGCATTGGAAACGCTCTGCGTGAGCAGCGACAGCATGATGAGCCCCGGCACCAGGAAAGCGCCGTAGCTGATACCCTCCACCTCCTGTATGCGCGTACCCATCGCTGCACCGAAGACGACAAAGTAGAGCGCGGTCGAGATCACCGGGGAAACGATGCTCTGCATCAGCGTGCGCCGCGTGCGCGCCATTTCGAAGTTGTAGATCGCACGGATGGCGTAAATGTTGATGGCTTTCACTTTCGGTCCCGCACCAGGGTGACGAAGATATCCTCGAGCGAGCTTTGCGTAGTCTGCAAATCCTTGAAGCGGATGCCCGCTTCGGGCAGCGCCTGGAGGAGGGCGGTGATGCCCGTCCGGTCGCTGCGCTCGTCGTAGGTATAGATCAACTCCGCGCCGTTGTCCGCGAGTTCGAGGTTGTACGCAGAAAGCGCCGCAGGGATGCGTTCGAGGGGATGCTCGAGGTGCAGAGCGAGTTGTTTTCTGCCGAGCTTGCGCATGAGCTCCGCTTTTTCTTCGACGAGGACGATCTCGCCCTTGTTGATGACGCCGATGCGATCGGCCATCTCTTCGGCCTCGTCGATGTAATGGGTGGTGAGGATGATCGTGACGCCGCTCGACTGCAGCGCCCGCACCAGCTTCCACATGTCGCGCCTCAGCTCGACATCCACCCCTGCGGTCGGTTCGTCCAGAAAGAGGACCCGCGGCTCGTGCGAGAGCGCCTTGGCGATGAGGAGCCGGCGTTTCATGCCGCCCGAGAGCGTCATGACCTTGCTGTCTTTCCTCGTCCACAGTGAAAGGTCCTTCAGCACCTTTTCGATATGCGCCGGATCGGGCGGCTTGCCAAACAGGCCGCGGCTGAACGAGACGGTATTCCACACCGACTCGAATGCGTCGGTCGTCAACTCCTGCGGCACGAGCCCGATCAGGCTCCGCGCCGCGCGGTAATCGGTGACGATATCGTGGCCATCGACCCGGATAGAGCCTTCGCCCGGATTGACGATACCGCAAATGATGCCGATCAGCGTCGTTTTTCCGGCGCCATTGGGGCCGAGCAGGGCGAAGATTTCGCCTTTGCGGATTTCCAGATTGACGTTGTGGAGCGCACGGAATCCGGAGGCGTACACCTTCGAGAGGTTGCTGACGGAGATAATGGGTTGCATGAGGCGCGAAGATACACGATAGGCGCCTCGTTTGCCTGACGTCGCGCGCGCGGAACGTCA
>DATFGD010000309.1:0-3658 GCA_035249725.1 Burkholderiales bacterium | reverse complement strand
CCTCGACGATGGGCTTCGGCGTGTCCGCCGGCAACAGCACGGCCTTGTTCGCCATCACCCCCATCCTGACCACCGCCTTCCATGCTTCGTAGGCCGGTCCGGAGGGTTTCTTGCCGTGAGCGATTTCGTACACTTCCGCGAAGTTCGGCAGATCCTTGAAGTTAGGGTCGCGCTGGAGTTCGCCTTTCTCGTCGAGGATGCCCAGCGTGAACAGCGGGACCGCCTTGCCGGCTTTGACAAGTTGCGAAGCGTTCTTCGTGTAGCCCGGCGTCGTGTCGTAGTTGATGGTGAGCTCGCCGCGCTCGAACGCGAGACGCGCGGGACCGCGTTCGATTCCCCAGACATACTTGACCTTGAGCCCCAGCAGGTCGAAAGCCGTCGTCACGCGCATCTCCGCGCCGGTGGGCGTGTTGCCCCCGAAGGTCAGCGCCTGTGACATGAGCTTTTTGATGTCCTTCGCCGATTTCACCCCGAGCGAGGGCGCGACGTAGACCACCGAGCCTTGGGGTGATAGCACGATAGGTTGCATCTTGCTCAGATCGAGTTCGAATTTGGACTTCCGGAACACGAAGTTCATCACGGTGGACGAGGAGCTGATGAGCACGTGCAGGCCGTCGGGCTTGGCGCGGTTGTGGAACTGGTTCGCGCCCGTGATGGAGCCGCCGCCCGGCACATTACGGACGATGATCGTCGGGTTGCCGGGGAGATACTTCTCGAAAAACGGCGCGAGTGCGCGGCTGTAGACGTCGCTGCCGCCGCCCGGGTTGAAGGGCACGAGCATTTCGATGCGCTTGCCGGCGAAATCGACTTTCTGCGCCGCCGCATCGGTAAACGCGAGACCGGAGAAAGCGACAAGCGCGCAGAATAACGCCGCGACCCGGAACGAGCTGAGCCTGTTCATGTTTCCTCCTCCTATAGTTATGTTGGGCCTCGCCGCAACGGGCCCGCACCCACTATAACGCCCTTTGCAAGGGTCTTCAACGCCCGCCCTGCCGCCGGAAAAAGCGGAGAATACGCCGGTCTGGCGGGCAAGCTCGCTGCGCGCTTCGGGCAACCCGAGGACGTGCACGTGCTCGTCTCGATAGCAGAAATGAGCGCGAAATTGCGCGCGGCGCAGCAGGACCCTGCGCTCGTGACCATGCTAATCTTCCGATCGTTTCACGCCCGCTTGAATCCAGGATACGAGGACAGCCCCATGAAAGTCTCAGCACTTCTTCTTGTCGCCATCGCCAGCGTTCTCCCCACCCAAGCGGCGTGGGCGCAGACGTACCCGTCCAAACCGGTCCGCTTGATTTCACCGTATCCGCCGGGCGGCGGAACCGATGCAACGGCGCGCATCATCTCGCAGGCGCTCGGCGAGCAATTGGGCCAACAGGTGATCGTCGACACCCGCCCCGGCGCGAGCGGTCGCATCGGCACGGAGATCGCATCGAAATCGCCCGCCGACGGTTATACGCTGGTTCTGGGCAACGTCGCGCCGCTCGCCATCCTGCCCGCCGCGGTTGCGAAGCTGCCCTACGATCCGATCAAGGGCTTTCAACCCGTGAGCCTCATGGCGACGTCGGATTATGTGCTCACCATTCACCCGTCGCTTCCGGTGCGCTCCGTGAAGGAACTGCTTGCGCTTGCAAAAGCAAAACCGAACCAGTTGAGCTACGCGTCGAGCGGCAATCTCGGTGCACCGCACCTGGCCGGCGAGCTGATCAATCAGCTTGCCAAGGTCCAGTTGCTGCATGTGCCCTACAAAGGCAACGGGCCGGCAGCGATTGCGGTGATGACCGGTGAAAGCACGATGATGTTCGGCAGCGGCCCATCGGTCGTGCCGCATATCAAGAGCGGGAAGATGCGCGCGCTCGCGACGACGGGCAAGAAACGCTCGATGCCGGAACTGCCGGCCATGATCGAGCTGCTTCCCGGTTATGAAGTCACGCAGTGGTACGGCATCCTGGTGCCTGCCGGCGTTCCAAAAGATATCGTCGATCGCCTGCACCGCGAAATCGCGCGCGCGATTGCAAATCCCAAGGTCGCCCAGCTTTTCACCAATCTCGGCACGCAGCCCGTCTCGAATACGCCGGAAGAATTCGCAGCGTTCATCAAAGCGGAAACCGACAAATGGGGGAAAGTCATCCGCTCGGCCAACATCACCGCAGATTGAGCAGCGTTTACATCGTCTCCCCGGCGCAAGCCGGGGTCCAGGGTGCGGTCTGGATTCCGGTTGACACCGGAATGACGGAACAATGGAGAGACCGGGAATTGGTTGAGGCGCAGGACGAATTCGAGTTTTTTCTCACGAAGCCATGGTCGGACGGATTCCCGGTCGTCACACCCACGGAGGAGCGCGTCCAGTGGATGCTGCAGGGGACTCGCCGCGATCCCGAAGAACTGGTGGGACGGATTCCTCCGGCGATGGCGCCCGCTACGGTACGCACCGTCGCCATGCACGCGCTGATGGCGGGCTGCAGCCCGGAATATCTCCCGGTCGTGCTCGGCGGGATCACGCTGATGCTGCGCGAGGAATTCAACCTGAACGGCGTGCAGGGCACGATGCATGGCGTCGCCCCGCTCATGATCGTGAATGGCCCGTACGCGAGCCGCATCGGGCTGCACGGCGGCAACGGCTGCTTCGGCCCCGGCTTTCGCGCCAACGCGTCGATCGGCAGAGCGATCCGGTTGATGCTCATGAATCTCGGCGGCGGCATCGCGGGCGTCGGTTCAGCGACTGTTTTTGGAACGCCGTTGCGCTATACCGCGTGCATCACCGAAAACGTGGAGCGCAGTCCGTGGGAAACGCTTGCAGTGTCCCGCGGTTACTCGCCCGAAGATGAAGCGATCACGTGCGCCATGGTGGAGAGTCCGCGCCTCTGCTATGACGATGCGAGCCAGCATCCGGAGCCGCTGCTGATCGGGATTGCCGATTCCATGACGGCGATGGGATCGTGGAACATGCATGTGCGATCCGACATGGTGGTGGCGATGGGACCTGAACACGCCGCCGTCTGCGCGAAGGCAGGCATGACGCGCGCGGACGTGCATCAGCGTCTCTGCGAAATCGCCGGGCGCAAAGTGCGGGAACTCAAGCGCGGGGGCAACTGGCGGCGCGAGCGCGCGCTCAAGATGAACGTGAACCCGGACGACGACGAGCGGTTCGTGCCGGCGATCAAGGACCCGCGAGATCTGCATTTGATCGTGGCGGGCGGATGGGGACCGCTGACTGCGGTATGCCACGGCTGGGGCGGCGGCAGCCGCGCGGTGCATGGCACGTACGACGTGAACTCGCGGGAGCAATCGAGTTGGCTGAAACGGTAGACGAGTTCGAATTCTTTCTGAGCAAGCAGTGGTCGGACGGCTTGCCGGTCGTCACACCGACCGAGGAACGCGTGCAATGGATGCTGCAGGGAACCCATCGCGATCCCGGCGAAGTGATCGGCCGCATTCCACCGGCGATGGTAGCGGCAACCGTCCGAACCGTCGCCATTCACGCCCTGATGGCGGGCTGCAAACCGGAGTATCTGTCCGTTGTGCTCGGCGCGATCCCGCTCATGCTGCGGGATGAATTCAATATGAACGGTGTCCAAGGCACGATGCACGGGGTCGCGCCGCTCATGATCGTAAACGGCCCGTACGCGACAAAGATTGGGCTGCACGGCGGAAACGGCTG
>DATFGD010000308.1:0-7681 GCA_035249725.1 Burkholderiales bacterium | reverse complement strand
GCCGCCGATAGGCATCGCTTACGATCGCCGCAAATTCTTCCCAGGATAGGGCGCGAACCGCTGCGAGGCGCGCTTCAACGGTTTCCGGTGAAATGGAGCGCAGTTGACGCCATGCCAGATAAATTGCGATCGCGATGAACGGCAATGCGACGAAAGGGGCCACCGGCGCGAAGATGAGCTGCGCGATGGCAAACGCCGCCATCGCCGCGAGCAGCGATACCCACCACGGCTGCCGCGACAGAATCCCGAAAAGCGACTGGCGCGCCAAGTCGCGAGCGCCTTCTAACTCACGCCGCCATCGGCGGCGCGGCGCAGTACTAAACCGGGGGTGGCGTCGGTGTGGCGGGCATTCTCGAGGACCACGCTGCCGTTGATGATCACGGCGTTGCGTTCGCCGCTGGGATATCGGTGAGGAGCGTCATAGGTCGCGCGGTCCGTGAAATTGGCGGGATCGAAAACGACCAGGTCGGCACGGTAGCCCGGCTCGATCAATCCGCGATCCCGAAGCCTGAGGGCGCGCGCAGGCCCCCCCGTCATCTTGTGGATGGCGAGTTCCAGCGGCAGGACATTACGCTCGTGCACATAGCGACCGATAATGCGCGGAAAGGTGCCATAGAACCGGGGATGCGGCATGCCGCCGCCCACGACGCCATAAGGGGCGACACAGTTGCCGTCCGAGCCGACGAACGCGCGGGGCGAACGCACGATCTCGCAAACGTCATCCTCCGAAATTGACGTCACCAGGACGCGTGTCGCGCCGCGATCTTCGATCAGGTAGTCGCATATGACCTCGATCGGATCCTGTCCGCGCTCGGCGGCGAGTTTTCCGATGGTCCGGCCGGAATACTGCGGCGTGTGCGGTGAAATCGAGATCCGGATGCAATCCCAGTTTTCGACCTTGCCCCAGTTGTTGAACCCGTGTGCCGCGACTTCAGCGCGAATGCGCGCTCGCACATCGCTGCGTCGGAGGCGCTCGAGCATCGCATCCACGCCGCCCCCCTGCACCCATTGCGGCAGGATATTCTTGAGCGGGTTGCTGCCCGCGGTGTAAGGATACGCATCGCAGTCGATGTCGATTCCCTGCGCCCGTGCATCTTCCAGCATAGTCAGCACACGCGCCGCCTTTCCCCAGTTGTCGGTACCCGAGCACTTGAGATGCACGATCTCGACATGGACACCGCACGTTGCAGCGATATCGATCGCTTCCTTGACCGCTTCCTCTACGCCGTTCGACTCATCGCGTATGTGGGTGAAGTAGCCGGCGTTGTGGCGTCTCAGCACGTTTGCGAGCGCGACCATTTCTTCCCGCCGGGCGTAAGAACCGGGTGCCGTAAACAGGCCCGATGACATCCCGAGGGCACCTGCATCGAGCGCTTCTTCCAGCAGCTCGATCATCCGGCTGAGTTCATCGCGCTGCGGTGGCCGATTTTCCATTCCCATCACCATCAGCCGCAGCGTGTTATGACCCACGAGCATCCCTGCGTTGACGGAAGTGGCGGGAAAAGTGTCGAGATACGCGCGGAATCCCAGTTCGCGGAACGGCAGCCACGGCGCGCTGGGGCTGAGATAATCCTTCAGGAGCTGTACCTTGCCCGCGAGGCAGGGTGCGACCGAAAAACCGCAATGACCGATGATCTCCGTGGTGACGCCCTGTTGGACTTTGCTTTCGGCCTTGGGATTGATCGGCAGCGTGAAGTCTGAGTGTGTCTTGATATCGATGAACCCCGGCGCCACGGCAAGTCCGCTGGCATCGATGATTTTCGCGGCCTTGGTATTCGCAAGCGTCCCGATTGCGGCAATGCGGCCTTCACGGATTCCGATGTCGGCGGCTTTCCCGGAACGGCCGCTGCCATCGAAAACCTTTCCGCCGCGAATAAGCACATCGTATTGCATCGGCTTTGTCCGGATTCATATCTCCGGATCGTATTCTAGGCCAAGCACAACGCCTTCCCAATGCCGGGCCGCGCAAATATACTCGGCCGTAATCCTCCGTAATTCCCTTTGACACAACAGGTATTCTGATGACATTCCCAGCACGCGCGCTTGCGACGACCGCACTGTTTTTGATGCTTGCTACAAGCGCGTTCGGCGCGGCTGCGGCACAGCAGTTTCCCGACCGTCCGGTGCGGTTGATCGTGCCCTATCCTGCAGGCGGTCCGAATGACGTGCTGGCGCGTATGCTGGGAAGCAAGCTGACCGAAGCGTGGGGTGAGCAGGTCGTCATCGACAATCGCGCCGGTGCCGGCGGTAATCTGGCGGTGCAGCTTGCGGCGCGCGCTCAACCGGACGGCTATACGCTGATCCTTCCGGCGATGGCCTATGCGGTAAATCCAGCGCTCTATTCCAGGGTGCCGTATTCGTTCGATCAGTTCATCCCCATCACTATTGTTGCGAAAGGGCCGCTCGTGCTGGTAGTGCATCCTGGACTGGGCGCGAATACGGTGCAGAGTCTTCTCAAACTCTCGCGTGCGAAACCGGGACAGATCAATTACGCGTCGGGCGGCACGGGTTCATCACCGCATCTGGCGGGAGAATTGTTCAAAGTGGCTGCGGGTATCGACCTGGTGCACGTCCCGTATAAGGGCACCAACGACGTCATCCCGGACTTGCTGTCCGGTCGCGTGCCGGTCTTCTTCGCAAGTCCCTTGGTCGCACGGGAGCACGTCAAGGCGGGTCGCCTGAGGGCGATTGGGGTTACATCGCTCAAGCGCGCAACCGGATGGCCCGAGGTCCCCAGTATCAACGAAGCCGGTGTCAAGGATTACGAAATGGAGGCATGGTATGCCGTCCTGGTTCAAGCGAAGACGCCCGGTGCCATCGTAAGGTCGCTGCACCAGCACATCGAGAAGGCCCTTCATTCGCGTGACGTACAGGACCGCCTCGCCGGGCTCGGCATGGAGGCGGTGGGCAACTCGCCCGAAACTGCGGCACAGTATATTGCAGCCGAGGCCAAGAAGTGGGCGCGCGTCGCGAAGCTCGCCAACATTCGCGCCGATTAGGATGAAGCGCTACACCCACCTTCGCATGGCTGCTCCCCGAGAGTAGGCGCCGTGGCGGAACAGAACGGCGCACCGCTGAAGGGCATCAAGGTCATCGAGCTCGGCACGTTGATCGCCGGTCCGTTCTGCGCGCGACTGCTTGCGGAATTCGGAGCGGAGGTGATCAAGATCGAAGCGCCCGACGGCGGCGATCCGCTCCGCAAGTGGCGCAAGCTCCATCAGGGCACGTCGCTCTGGTGGTACCTGCAGGCACGCAACAAGAAGTCGCTCACGCTCAATTTGCGGATGCCGGAGGCGCAGGAGATCGTGCGCCGGCTCGTTAAGGATGCCGACATCGTGGTCGAGAATTTCCGGCCCGGCGCGATGGAGAAGTGGGGCCTCGGCTGGGAGGCGCTGTCCGCAATCAATCCGCGTCTCATCATGGTGCGGCTTTCGGGTTACGGTCAGACCGGCCCGTATCGCGACCGGCCCGGCTTCGGCGCGATCGGCGAATCGATGGGTGGCATGCGCTACGTCACGGGGTATCCGGACCGACCGCCGGTGCGCGTCGGGGTCTCGATCGGCGATTCGATCGCGGCGCTGCACGGTGTCATCGGCGCATTGATGGCGCTGCATCACCGCAACCAGAACGGCGGACGCGGCCAGTACATCGACGTGGCGCTCTACGAGGCGGTGTTCAACATGATGGAGAGCGTGCTGCCTGAATTCGCGATGTATGGCCATGTCCGGGAGCGCAGCGGTGCATCGCTCCCCGGCATCGTGCCTTCCAACACCTACGTCACGCGGGATCGCAAATATGTCGTGATCGGCGCCAACGCGGATACGATTTTCAAGCGCATGATGCGCGCGATCGGGCGCAGCGATCTCGCCGAAGATCCCGCGCTCGCGCATAACGACGGGCGGGTCGCGCGCACGCAGGAAATCGAGCAGGTGATCAGTGACTGGGTCGCGCAGCACGATCTCGAACACGTGCTCGCCGTGCTTGGCGAGGCGGAGGTACCGAGCGGAAAGATCTACGACATCGCCGATATCGCCGCCGACGTGCACTACCGGGCGCGCGGCATGATTCAGGAATTCGAGCTCGACGACGGCAAGCCGATCAAAGTGCCGGGCATCGTCCCGCGGATGTCGGAAACGCCGGGTGAAACCCGATGGCTGGGACCGAAGCTCGGCGAGCATACCGCCGAGGTGCTGAGCGCACTCGGCTATTCGCTCGAAGAGCAGGAGAAGCTGCGGCGCGCCGGGGTGATTTAATACCCAAGGAATGGCGGCCGGCACAGAGCGAGACGGAACCGCTGTAGCGCAACCGCTAGCGGGCTCCGAACAGGCCGAGTACGCCGATGATGATCAAATAGAGGGCGACGATGAAATTCAGCAGCCGCGGCATGACCAGGATCAGGATACCGGCGATCAGTGCAATCAACGGCCCGATGCTGAGCGTGATGTTCATGTCTTGTTCCTTCCAAAAGTGGGCGGGCTGCGGTTCCGGGATGTCGATGGAATGTTGACGCACGTTCGACATGCGGTTCTCCGGTGAGTTCGCCGCCCGTGCAGCGCGGTCTTGCATCGAGCCTGGCGCCGGGCGTGCACCGCCGCGAGGTGTGGGCATGGGCGATGTACGACTTCGCGAATTCCGGCTACACCACCGTCGTCATCACAGCGGTTTTCAATGCGTACTTTGTCGCCGAAATCGCCGGCAACGCGCCGTGGGCGACTTTCGCGTGGACCGCGGCGCTTGCGCTTGCCAACGTGCTCGTCATGGCGAGCGCGCCCGCGCTCGGCGCCTACGCCGATGCACGTGCGGCAAAAAAACCGTTACTCGCCGTCACGACCGCGGGCTGTGTGCTCTTCACCGCAGCGCTCGCCTTGACAGACCGCGGCGACGTTGCGCTCGCGTTCGTGCTGGTCGCGCTTGCGAGTTTCTTTTTCGGCAGCGGGGAGAGCCTGATCGCGGCGTTCCTGCCCGAGCTTGCGCGCGAAGATGCGCTCGGTCGCATTTCGGGCTGGGGATGGAGTCTCGGCTACATCGGCGGACTGCTGAGCCTGGGTGCAAGTCTGGCTTATGTGAGCGCAGCACAGGCGAGTGGCGCGCCCGCGACGCAATTCGTGCCGGGCAGCATGATGATCACCGCTGCGATTTTCGCGCTCGCGAGTCTGCCTACCTTTCTGCTGCTGCGCGAGCGCACAGTACCGGCCGCAGGAGATCGAAACGGTGCTGTGACCACCGCGTTTTCCCGCCTTGGCGAGACGCTGCGCCACGCGCGCCGCTACGCCGATTTCGGACGTTTTCTCGTCTGTCTCGTGTTCTACCAGGCGGGAATTCAGGCCGTCGTCGCCCTCGCCGCGATTTACGCGCAACAGGCAATGGGATTCACGACGGGCGATACGCTCGTGCTCATCCTGATCGTGAACGCGACCGCAGCGCTCGGCGCCTTTTTCTTCGGCCACGTGCAGGACCGGATCGGTCACGTGCGCACGATAGTCGTCACTTTGATCGGATGGTTGCTCACCGTCATTCTCGCCTGGGCGGCTGAAGGACCGGCGCTCTTCTGGGTTGCCGCCAATCTTGCAGGCTTGTGCCTCGGAGCCAGTCAGTCCGCCGGACGCGCGCTCGTCGGCTATCTGAGCCCGCCCGCGCGCGCTGCGGAATTTTTTGGTTTATGGGGGCTCGCGGTGAAACTCTCTTCGATCCTGGGCCCGGTGACGTATGGCGTCGTGACATGGGTGTCCGGTGGAGACCATCGCACCGCGATACTCGTGACGGGAAGCTATTTTCTCGTCGGCATGGCGCTCGTCGCGGGCGTCGATACCGCACGCGGCCGCCGCGCCGCGCTTTCCAGCGCAATCGAAACGCAATAGCTCGCTTGCAACACTCCGAAGCGCGATCCGTTTTGTATTAATAAAAGGGCTTTTTGGCTACAATTCCGCCTGAAGCGAGTACGAGCGCGGCGTTTCCGGGGAGGGTACGTTTTTGATCAGTTGGTTTGGACGCAACAAGCCTGAGCAGCCCGTGGCCGACAGCGGCAAACTTCAAACGCTGGTGGCCAACCTCCCGTCCGAAGACAGTGCCGAAGCGCTGCAGCAGATCACAAAGCAGCTGGTGGAGATGCATGGGGACGAGGCGCTGAAACTCGACCCGCGTTTTCGCAATCTCGACCTTTTGGACGGCGCCTCCCGGCCTCACGAACGGTCGCTGCTGCTCGAGTATCTCGCGACGCCGCGGCACAAGAAATCCCACGAACAACGGCTCTGGACCAGCGCTTACGGGTTCTGGCGCGAGCTCGGTGAAGAATATCAGCGTTGTTTCGACGCGGCGGAGAAAAGCGGCGCCGCCGAGAAGAGCAGTCTGCCGATATTCGTTGGACGGGCGTTACGCGCGTTGAGACAGCAGCTTCGATGGGCGCTGCTCCGCTACGACGCCGCCGAACCGCGCGTGTGGGCGGATATGGCGCGCCTCTATCAGTACGCCGAAGGAAAAGGTTTCACGACGGAGCCGGTCGCGATCTATCCTGGATCGAGCGGCAGCGGCACGGCACGACAGGAATTTATCAAGGCGCTGATGCTCGCTGCTTCGTCGACGGACAGCCTGCAGCCGGCGTCCCAGGATCTCGCCACTCGCCTGGTGGCGCATTTCTCCGGGTTTTTCGTCATCAGCGACAAGGCGGACGGTTGCACGCACTGGATCGACCTCGCCGCGCCCAAGGCGCCGGTGCGGCTGGTGCGCGAGCCGCAGCCGAGCGCCGGGCTGCGTTATTTCGGAGCCGGTGGCGCGCTGCACGAAGTGGAGCAGTTGAGGGCGCATATCGCTTATACGCGCAGCCTCCCCGAGGGGCTCGATCTCAACGGCAATTATGGCGACGACGTGGTGCTCGCACTGCTCAAGCATCTCGAGCAGGACTGGGCGGGCAAGACGCAGTCGCGCCGCTACGAGCGGCGCCGGACGGCCGGCAGAGTGACCGTCGTGCCGGGGCTCAAGGAAATCATTGCATCACTGGAGTTCGCCTACAACGACTCGCTCGACTTCACGCATCAGCAGGCCGCGGAAAGCTGGATCGTGGAAGACATGAGCGAAGGCGGTTATGGCGCCGTCATTCCTTCCGTGGCGGGTGACTGGGTTGAGGTCGGGAGCCTCATCGGCGCCGAAGGCGAATCGTTTCGCGACTGGCGGGTAGGCGTGATCCGCCGCGTGACGCGTACCGAGCAGCAACAACAGCGTGTCGGCGTGGAACTGCTTACGCAGGCCTCCACGCTCGTCAGGCTGCGTCGGCCGGGTCCGGGCGCGGGCAAGGCGGGGCCTGCGCCGCGTCCTGCCGTGCTTCTGTCTGCACCACCGGAGGGGCAGAAGACAATCGACATCGCGCTTGCCAAGGACGTATTCGAAGGGACTGAAAACATCGAGATGCTGCTCGGCGAGGAGACCTACTTGCTGCGGCCGCAGGAGGCGATCGAGCGCGGTCCCCATTACGAGGTTATCCGCTTCGCGATATTGCGCGCGTTGCATTGATCGGCCGGAAGGCCGCACCGCAATTCTTACGGCGCCCGGGCGCCGAGCGTCCTCCTGAGCCAGGCCGCGATATCTTCGATTTCTTCCAGCGACACCGAATGCGGCATCGCATACTCGTGCCACTCCACGTCGTACCCCATTTGGCGCAGGAAGTCACGCGAGCCTGAGCCCATTGCGT
>DATFGD010000307.1:0-2843 GCA_035249725.1 Burkholderiales bacterium | reverse complement strand
CCGTCCGGATCCGGTCAGCGCCGCTCGGGCGAGATCATCGTGAAGAATCTCACTGACTCCACCACGACATTCGCGTTCTCAATCGAGGATCCGTTCGCCGGAGGCGCGTCCTACACCGTCACCCCGGCCTCCGTCACACTCGCACCCGGTGCGACAACGACGATACGCGTGACCGTCGATGTGCCGAGAGGATTCCCGCAGCGCGACGACTGGGCGTGGCTGCTCGTATCGACCGGCGGAAGCGAGGTGGCTCACGCAGCGCTGTATACGCGGACAAAGTAGCGCTCAGTCGCTGGCCAAGAGAAGAGTCGCCCTCCACATGGGCGGCTCTCCTCAAGCAGTGCCGCCGGATGACCATCACCGAACCTGAGCTCGGTCAGCTCTCGCGGCACGATGCGCGCAGCGACTACGTTGCCGTGTACGGCGTACGTCTCTCTCTGCCTCAGCGATCGTCGCTAGCGTCGGGCAATGCCCATGAGGTCGACAGCGGCCGCCATTCGCCCTTATCGAACCCCGTACGGTGTGCGATGACTACGCCTTCTGCTACGACGCTGCAGCCCAGGATTTGACGTGTCTGCCTTCGCCGCCTCAGCCGCGTTCAATACCGCAAGTTCCGCACGCAGCCGATCTCGGTCGTCAACGTGCTGTTCCTGCGTTCGCTGCATTTCATGGAGAAACGCAATTGCACCGGTCGCATCTTCACCGGCGAGTCCTAGTTGCGAAATGAGGTCGCGCTGCTTCGCGATCTGGCTTGCGCCGCTTGCCACATGATCCTCGGCGGCTTGCAGCAGGTTGATGATGAGGGAGCGATCCACCGCTAGACAGTAGCAGACCGCTCGCCCCCCACCGATATAGGACATGCTCTTGGCGAACGGTCAGACATTTCTGGTCCCACCACGATACTCAATAGCCCGGTTGACTTTTCGGAGCCCGGAGCCACGTTAAGAAACGAGCGTGCGTGATGAGCCGGGAGATTTACGTGGCCGGGCACCGGCGCGGCGCCAGGCCAAGGCGGCGCATGAGACTACGCGCATCTGCCGGTGCGCGCAGCTTGACATCGGTATTGTCGAAGTAGCAGTAGACGTCCCTGCCTGACCTCCGCGGTGACGGCGGCCCGATGCGCACCGCGCCGCGCGGCAGGTCCGTCGGCGCCCGACCGGCGTGCCACGCGGCGATGCGCCTGGCCCAGCGCGAAAGGGCGGCCGGTCCGTAGCCGCTGCGATAGAGCTCACGATCACCGTGTAGGCGCAGGTACACGAAGTCCGCGGTGACGTCGCGTGGCATCGGCCACTTTTGTGCCGTTTCGGCAATGACGAGCGCAACGTTGTGCGCGCGAAGCATCGCAATGAAGCGCGCATCAAGAAAACTATCGTGGCGAATCTCCATCGCGTGTCGGAGTCGCCGCGACCGATCAATTGCGAGATGGCTTCGGCCGTACATTCGCGGATGCCGACGACGCGCGAGCTTCAGTGCACTGACCGTATCACGCGGCAGGAGTGCCAGGAATGTCTCGAAGCGTCGAGCATCGAAGCGTAGCGTGGGCGGAAACTGCCACAGTATCGGCCCGAGTTTCTGCTTCAGTGCGAGCACGCCGGACGCGAGGAAGTTTGCGAGCGGCTGGTCAACATCACGAAGTTTTCGCATGTGCGTAATGAAACGCGGGCCCTTGACGGCGAATACAAAGTCTTGCGGAGTATCCGTGTACCATTGTTTCCAGCTTTCCGGACGCTGAAGCGAATAGAACGATCCGTTGATCTCCACCGTCGGAAAGATGCTTGCGACGTATTGCAGCTCGAGGCGCTGCGGGAGGTCTGCCGGATAAAAGACGCCGCGCCAAGGCGCATACCGCCAGCCTGAAACTCCGATGCGAACCCTCACTACAGTGTCAGCGCCAACACTGCGAGGAGGAACGGGTGCATCACCATGGTGATCATTTCGCGAGCGGCCCACCGGAGACGACAATCTCGACGCGACGATTTCGCGCCCGACCGTCCGCCGTGGCGTTGTCGGCGATCGGGGTCGACGCGCCGAGCCCGGCCACGTCGGTTGCCGACGCGGCAACACCTTTGGCGATCAGGTAATCGCGCACTGCGATCGCGCGCTTCAACGAAAGCTCCTCATTCTTCGCCGCGCTGCCCGTGTTGTCCGTGTGACCCTCGACGTTGTAGCGTAGCTGCGGGTACGAAACGACAACACCGGCAAAGTTTGCGAGGCTTTCGCGAGCCGCGGAGTTCAAGTTGGCGGTGCCGGTTGCGAATTGCACGCCACCGATTTCGGATACCAGTCCGCGTTCGGTCTCGCGCGTCGGCAACACGGCATTGAGTCGATTACGCAAGTCGTTGCGCGCCTCCTCCGCGGCCATCTGCTCGGAGCGTGCACGCTGCGCGTCGGCCGCCTCGGCCGCAGCCGCTGCCTGGCGCGCCTGCTCATCCGCAGCCGCTTTGCCCGCCATAGCGGCGCGGCGAGCTTCCTCACCCGCCTGCGTTGCTTCGCGGGCCAGGAGCGGTGCCTGTTTGCGCTCCGAGCTCTTCTTGCTCGCCTGAGCGGCCTCAGCGGCGGTGAGCTTGGCCTGGGCCGCTGCGAGCTCTGACGCTGCGTACTGGCCCGCATCCGCGGCCGCCGCGATGGCGACGGCGTACCGGGCACCGACCAGCCCGGCCGCGATTGACTTTTCGTCGCTGGCGATCTTCGCGAGGTTCGAGTAGTCAGCGCGCTCGGCGAGCGAGGTGATCTTCGTCTCCTCACCCTTGACCTCCTTGGCAAGGTTGAAGAGCACGATGTAGCTGCTGGGCGCACGCACCGCAAAATGCGGTTCCGCCGCGACGAGCAGCGCGAATTGCGAG
>DATFGD010000306.1:0-2629 GCA_035249725.1 Burkholderiales bacterium | reverse complement strand
GTCGAGCCGTGCCCGAAGCGCGCGTTTCAGCGCGGGCCAGTCGGGTGCGGCGTAGAGCGTGCGGGTATCGAGCAGTTCATCCAGCAATATCGGGTGCTGCGTCAGGTACTGCGCCACCCAGCCGCTCACGCTGACGAGTTCCGCAACTCGGGTCAACGCCAGGGGATATTCTTCCAGCAGCGCGAGATACGCTTCGCGCCGGCTCACGCTTTCGAACAGCTCGAGAATGCGCTCGAGCGTCGTGTCCGGATCGTTCATCGTTGCCGCGGTTTCGATGGCGAGCGGCACCAATCGCTCGAGCCGTGAATGACTCGCGGCTGGCATCTGCCGGTAGCGGGGGCTTTCGCGCAATGCTGCAAGGCGTTGCTGGAGTGCGGCGGCGCGCCGATAACCGAGCGACGAGAGTCGCTCGATATTCTGTGCGGGATCGGACGACTGCCACAGATTGGCAAGCTCGTGCTGTTCCTGCGGCGCAGCTGCGAAAATCTGTTCGAACTGGCGCGTCACGTGCGCGCGATGCGTGTTCAGCTCGCTGCTGAGCGCCGGATAGTCGGGAAAACCCATGCTTTGCGCAATTGCGAGCTGATCCTCGGCGCCCTGCGGCAGCGTGTGGGTCTGCTGATCGTCGAGATACTGCAGCCGATGTTCGAGTTTGCGGAGAAACACATAGGCCTCGACAAGCTCGCGAACCGCCGCTGACGGCACCAGATTGCGCTCAGCCAGCAGCGCCAGCACTTCGAGCGTGGGCTGACGTCGGAAGTCCGCTTCCCGTCCGCCGCGGATCAACTGGAACACCTGCGCGATGAACTCGATCTCGCGTATGCTGCCGGGGCCGAGCTTGATGTTGTCGAACAGCTCCCGGCGCTCGACTTCGGTGCGTATCTGGCGGTGCAAATCGCGCATCGACGCAAATGCGCTGTAGTCGAGGTGGCGGCGGTATACGAACGGGCGGACGAGCTCCATCAGCGCCGCACCGCGGTTGCCGGTAAGCGGCCGCGCCTTGATCCAGGCGTAGCGCTCCCACTCGCGTCCCTGGGTGATGAGATAGTTTTCCAGCATCTCGAAGCTCATCACGAGCGGGCCGCTGTCGCCGTACGGGCGGAGCCGCATGTCGACGCGGAACACATAGCCGTCCTCGGTGACCTCATTCAGCGCGCCGATGAGGCGCTGGCCGAGGCGCGTGCAGTACTCGTGGTTGCTCAACGGTTGCGCGCCGTCGGTTTCGCCGTCCTCCGGATAAATGAAAACAAGATCGACGTCGGAAGACACGTTGAGCTCGCCGCCGCCGAGCTTCCCCATGCCGATCACGTGAAGCTGCTGCGCTTCCCCGCTTTCGCCGCCACGCGGGCTTCCGTATTGACGGGAAAGCGCCTGATCGAGGCGGGGCAGCGCAAAGCCGATCGCGCTTTCCGCAAGCGCCGTCGTCGTCGCAACCACTTCGGCGAGATCGGCATATCCGGCGATGTCGCGCGCCATCAGGCGCACGATGACGCGCTTGCGCAGATCGCGTAGCGCCCGCCGCAGCGCCGCTTCGTCGCTGTCTACCGCGTTGGCGAGCAGCGCCTGCATCTCGGCCGGCGCGAAGGGCCGGTCCCAGCCATCGTGTGCAAGCTGCGGTTCCGCGTCGAGCAGGCGGCGTGCGTAACGGCTGAATTTGCGTGCTGCATCGAGCGCGCTGTCGTCGCGAACATCTGCCGGCGCGTTATTCATTTTCATGCAGGTAATGGCGTAAAATCCCTAAACCTTTGTTTGAATATCGCATTTTTTCGAAGACCAGGCAAAACGTGCCAGCAGCGGCTTTTCCCCGATGGCTACGCGTAAGCACGCTCACTCTCTATCGCCTGGTTACGTGGACCATCCTCGTTGCGGGGTTCGGGTTTAGCGCAGTCGTCCTCGGTCTGCGCTATTGGGTCCTGCCCAACATCGATCAGCATCGGGAGACGGTCGCTCGGGTGATCGCGAACGCGGTCGGCCAGCCCGTGACGATCGGTAGGATATCCGGTAACTGGGACGGTCTGCGCCCCCAACTCCTGCTGGACGATGTAACCCTGTTCGACGGGGGCGGTCGCGCCGCACTCAGGTTTTCGCGCATCGAAGGCGTCTTATCGTGGTTTTCGCTCGCGGCGTGGGAGCCCCGGTTTCGCGTGGTGGAGCTTCATCAGCCTGCACTCGACATCCGGCGCGATGGACGCGGCGCAATCTACGTCGCCGGCATCGAGCTGAAGGAAGGCGAGGGCGGCGGTTTCGTGGACTGGCTGCTCCGTCAACGCAAGCTTTCGATACGGCAGGCCGCGATTTCCTGGCACGATGAGATGCGGGGCGCTGCGCCGCTCCAGCTTACGCAGGTCGATTTTCTGGTGCGCAACCGCGGCAGCCGCCACCGCTTCGGCATGCGTGGCGTCCCGCCGCAGGCGCTTGCCGGACCGCTCGATGTGCGCGGCGAGCTTTTCGGAAGATCCGCCTCCACGCTGGGTATGTGGCAAGGCAGGCTTTTCGTTCAGTTCGAGCGCGTGAATATCGACGCTTGGCGGGCGTGGTTGCCCGCATCGATCCCGGCGTCCAAGGGGACCGGCGCACTGCGCATGTGGGCTGCGATACGCGAACAGCGACTTACCGAGGTCAACGCCGA
>DATFGD010000305.1:0-2988 GCA_035249725.1 Burkholderiales bacterium | reverse complement strand
GCTTTGCCGGAATCAGCTACTACCGCAAGCAGAGTTTCTCGCTCAATGCCGCGCCGGAGCTGATCGACGAAATCGCGGCGAACAACGACATCGTACTCACCGCCATTGCCGATTGAGGCTCGTGCACGTCGTGCTGTATGCACGACTCGGTGATGCTGGAGGCGAAAGGCCTGCCCACGGCGATGATTTCGACTTCGGAATTCGTGCTCGAAGCAAGAACGCAGCGCGACGCGCTCGGTATGACGGGACTCGAGCCGGTTGTGATCGCGCACCCTTTGAGTTCGCTCACTGACGAAGAGATCGGCCGTCGTATCGAGGAAGCCCTGCCGCAGATCGAGCGCGTGTGGTTGACGGGTCGGGCCGACGCCGATCAGTCTTGACGAAGCAGGGACGCGCGCACGTGAAAGAAATCCGCATTGTTTCGGCAACCGGCATCCTCGGCTCGGGTTTTCGCGAGGAAACGCTTAAGCGCGCGATGCGGCTGGAGCCGCACTTCATCGGCGCGGATTCGGGCTCGACCGATCCGGGGCCGCATTACCTCGGGTCAGGCGAGACGCTTTTCTCGGACTCGGCCTATAAACGCGACCTGAGACTGATCCTGCTTGCCGCGCGCGCGGCGAAAGTGCCGGCCATCATCGGCTCGGCATGTACCTCCGGCAGTGACCCGCAACTCGCACGATTGGTCGCTATCGCGCGTGAGATCGCCCGCGAGGAAGGGCTCTCGTTCAAGCTTGCGGCGATCCACAGCGAGCAGGACAAAACGTATCTCACGCGCAAGTTCCGCGAAGGTAAAGTGACGCCGCTCGCCAACGCGCCGGAACTCAACGCGGCGGTGATCGAGCGCAGCGCGCATATCGTCGGCATGGCGGGCATCGAGCCGTTCGTCGAAGCGCTCGAGCACGGAGCGGAAGTCGTGATCGCCGGGCGCTCGAGCGACACCTCGATTTTTTCCGCAATGCCGGTGATGCGCGGGCTCAATCCTGCGAGCGTCTGGCACGCCGCCAAAATTCTCGAGTGCGGGGCGGCGTGCGTCGTCATGCGCAAGTACCCGGATTGCATGTTTGCGACCGTGCGCGACGACCACTTCATCGTCGAGCCGCCCAATCCGGACTACCGGTGCGATCCTGCAAGCATTGCTTCTCATAATCTTTACGAGAATGCCACGCCCTACGAGCTGGTGGAGCCCTCCGGCGTCCTGAATACATTCGCAGCAAAGTACGAAGCGCTGTCGGATCGAGCGGTGAAGGTCTCCGGCAGCACCTTTACCCGGACTTCCCGCTACACCATCAAGCTGGAAGGCGCCGAGCTCGCCGGGTATCAGACGATACTGATCGGGAGCGTGCGCGATCCCATCATCCTGCGGCAGTTCGATTCATGGATCGAGGGGCTGATGCGTGCGGCGAAAGACCGCATCGCGGCCGTTTTCGGCGCGGGGATCGAGGAAAAGTACCGGCTGGACGTGCGCGTCTTGGGGCGCAATGCCACCATGGGCGCCCTCGAAAGCGACATGGCGATCGGGCACGAGGTGGGGTTACTGTTTCAGGTGACTGCGGATACGCAGGCGCGCGCAACCGCGCTCATGAAGTCGGTGAGCCACATCGCCGTGCATTATCCGGTGCCGGAATGGACCGGCCTCATCACTTCGATTGCGTACCCCTATTCACCCTCCGAGATTGCGCGCGGCCCGAGTTACCGCTTCAACATGAATCACGTGGTCGAGCCGGCGTCGCCGCTCGAAATGTTCCATGTTGAGTACGAGCAGGTGTGAGCCGATGGCAAAACTGTGGCAGTTGACCAAACTGATACGCAGCAAGAATGCGGGCCCGTTCGAGCTGACGTTCGATGTGATCTTCAAGGACCGCGAGAGCTACGAGCGGGTGCGCGATGCTCGAGTCATCAACGCGGATTGGTTCGCGCGCACCTACCGGCTGACGCCTGAAGTGGTTGCCATCATCAACTACGACGCGGCGAGCGCGATCAAGATCACCATACCGCGTCCCGCGATTTCAGGCGATATCGACGATACCGACGTCTTCGGCGGACAGCAGCACGGTCCGCTGGTGGAACTCGACGTGCCTTAGAGTCGTAACAGAATGACCGCTCACCCTTCGATGATACTCAGGGCGAGCGGTTGCTTTCTTTCAGTCGCTTCTTTTTGATATGTGCTCTGAGCCGATTCAGGGACAAGACGTGCCGCGCATCAGGCGATTGCCGCCCGATAATGGTGTGAACGCATCGACCGCGGTCAGTCGGCTTTCGCGCCAGACGCCTTGACCACCTTGGCCCACTTGGCGATTTCGCTGTGAAAGAACCGGTTCGCCTCCTGCGCCGACATGAACATCGGGTCGGCCCCCATAGTCGTGAGACGCTCCTTCGTGTCCGGCAGCTTGAGGATCCGCTGCACTTCGCGGTTGATCTTCTCCACGACCGCGGGCGGCGTCTTGCTCGGCAGCATCACGCCGAACCAGGAGGCAACGTCATAGTTCGGCACGCCGCCCTCGATCATCGTCGGCACGTTCGGTAAGGGCCGCGCGCGCTCGGCGGTTGTCACGGCAATGCCGCGCATTCTTCCATCCTGTACGTATGGCACGACCGGCGGCAGATTGGAGAACACCATGTCGATCTGCCCGCCCAGCAAGTCGATGAGGCTCGGCCCGGTCCCCTTGTATGGCACGTGCACGATGTTGATTCCCATGACCGTCTTGAGCAGCTCGCCGGAGAGGTGCAGCACGCTCCCGACGCCCGCCGAGCCGTAGGTCACCTTGCCCGGATTGGTTTTCGCCATCTGTATGAGATCGCGCACGGACTTCGCGGGATGCGCGCTCCGCACGACGATGATGTTGGGCGTCGAAGCCACGAGCGCAACCAGCGCGAGATCGCGCTTCGCATCGTACGGCATCCTGGTGTAGAGACTCGGGTTCACGGCGTTCGAGCCCGATGTTCCGAGCAGCATCGTATAGCCGTCCGGATTCGCCTTGGCGACGATAT
>DATFGD010000304.1:0-2986 GCA_035249725.1 Burkholderiales bacterium | reverse complement strand
CGCTGGGCGAGATTGGGCGAGCCGGGCGCGTGCAGCAGTTTCCGCACGAAGCGGTCGGTCCACGCCTCCATCTCCGGATTCGCCTGCTCGTGATCGGGAAAGTGCTCGTTGCGCGCGGCGAGCGATGTGAACTCGTAGAGCACGCCGTGCTTCGCCCAACCCGCGACGGAGACGAGTTTCCGCATGCCGACGCTTCCCGGCAGCTTGCTCAAGGACGGCAGGCGCCATTGAGCGTACCACGCCAGGATTTCTTCTTCGTCGTTTGACCCCGCATTGAACGATCCGAGCTGGATGCACGGGCTCAATGCCTCGCCGCGCTTGCGTTGCCGGGCTTCCGGGCCGTCCACGCGGTCCTCGTCGATCATGATGTTGGTGCGCTCGCTGCGGCGCATCGCGAGCATCTTGCGGTCTTCCTGCGGCAGGTCGGCGTGGAGCTTGCCCGGCGTCGGATGGGCGAACGCGTGCGGCGTTTCGGCGCCGAAGATCAGGATGTACGCGTTGCCGGTCGGAACCGCCTTGTCGTCCGTATGATGCAGCCGGCCTTTCTCGCCAAGCGGGACGCCCGACATGCGCGGATTGACTTCGGTTTTGAAATGCGCCGCCCATAGTAAGCCGAGCTGCGCAAGACGTTGCGGAATGTAGCGCGCTTGCAGCCACTGCACATACTCATCGCGGTCGCCGTCAGCAAGGTCGTACCAGGAAATCCACAACGCTCGGTCCATTGTTCCACTCCCTACGGATGTTTTTTATCTTCAAGGGTCTCGGCCAACAATTGCAGCGCGGCGGATGCGAACGAAAACATGTTTGCGACACGGTCGTCGCTGCCGGTTTCGACTACGCGCGTGCGTTCGAGCGGCCCGGTCACGGCGATGCAGGCGTGGCCGGGCGGATCGCCGTAGCGGTTGCCCGTCGGCCCCGCCGCTCCGCTTTCGCCCACGCCCCACTCCGCGCCACAGCGTTCGCGCAGCGTGCGTGCCAGCAGCAGCGCCCACGTTTCCGTCGCGCCCCGCAGGTCCTGGAACATCGATTCACGGGTATCGCGCAGGGCGAGTATCGCCTGGCGCGTGTAGACAACACTGCCGGCAATGAAGTAGGCGGACGCCCCTGGTTGAGCGAGCAGGGCCGCGGAAATGAGCCCCCCGGCAGCCGATTCCGCGACGGCGACGCGTTGTTTCCGCGCTTTCAAAAGGGCGGCGATCCTTGCAGCGAGCGGCAACAGTTCGCGCATGAGCTTTTTCTCCTCGACTGACACTGCGGCAACAGGGCAGATCGCCAAAATATCACATACCGGGTCCGGTGTTTTGTATCATCTCGCGTAACGCGCACGCCGTTGAGTAACCGTGTGGCGATCCGGAGCGCCCATGATCGCGTGTCGAAGAACGCTTGGAGAATGAATTACAATGCAGCACCTACCTGAACGAACCCAACAGCGGAGACTTGGAACATGGCATTGAACGGATCGATGAGCCCGGGCAGACAGGCGTCCCAAACCCTGGCGCTCAACATGAAGCTGGTTTCGCACCACGAGATGGGCGGATTTGGCGGCGTGGGCGAAGGTATGGGCATGCAGAAGACCAAGGACGGCCGCCGCGTCATGTGGCTCGGGCACGAGGGGGCACCCAAGAACTTCACCGCGATCGATGTCACCGACCCGGCCAACCCGAAGATGATCATCCAGACCGAATTGCCGCACAACGAGATGCGCTCGAACAACCTGGAAGTGCTCGGCGACACGATGTTCGTTGCGCACCAGATCCGCGGAAAGCGCGGCATGAAGCCCGCCGGGTTCGACATCTGGGACATCAGCACACCGGAGAAGCCAAAAAAGATTACCCATTTCGACGCGTCCGGCCCGCATTCGCTCGGCGTGCACTGCCTGTGGTGCGTCGACGGCGAGTACGTCCACATGTCCTCCGGCGCGCCCGACTTCCAGCCGCGCAATCCCAACGACCACCAGTTCTACCGCATCATCGACGTGCGCAACCTGTCGAAGCCGGTCGAAGTGGGCCGCTGGTGGTATCCGGGACAGAAAGAAGGTGATGCCGCGCCGGCGCTGCCGCGCCATCCGAAATTCGACGGCGGCTATCGCCCGCACAACATCCAGGTCTATCCCGAGCGCCCCGACCGCGCGTATGTCGCCTACATCGACGGCGGCGTCGTCATCCTCGACATCAGCGACAAGGCGCACCCGAAGGAAATCTCGCGCTACAACTATTCGCCACCGTACAACGGCTTCACGCACACCGCGCTGCCGCTCTTCTCGCGCGGGCTCATGGTGGTGACCGACGAGTGCACGAAGGACGACGGCATCGACTGGCCCAAGCTCGGCTGGGTGTTCGACATCCGGGAGGAGAAGAACCCGGTGCCGATCGCGACGCTGCCGCTCCCATCAGCGGAAGTCTTCACGAAGCGCGGCGGCCGGTTCGGCGCGCACAACCTGTACGAGAACTACCCGGGCGATTGCTCGTGGCGCTCGGATAACATCGTCCTGGCGACTTTCTTCAACGGCGGGGTGCGGGTGTACGATCTCGCCAATCAGTACCAGCCGCGCGAGGTCGCCTATTTCGTGCCGGGTGCGCCGGCGCTGTCACCCAAGGGCGCGGTGCAGATCAACGACGTGTACGTCGACGACCGCCAGCTCGTATACATCGGCGACCGCTTCACCGGCGGCCTCTATATCCTGGAGATGACGATCTAGAGAGCCGATTTCGACGCGGGCGATCACGAACGATGCGCGAAGCAGGTTGATCACTCCCGCCGAATGCCGGCTTCCTTCATTACGCTCGCCCATCGCTTAAGCTCGGCCGCGATCATCTTGCGGAATTGCTCGGGCGTTTTCGGTGCGGGCTCCAGCGCCGCCGACGCCAGCCGTTGACGCATGTCGGGCGTAGCAATCGCGCGCACGAGCTCCGCGTGCAGGCGCTGTAATACCGGCTTGGGCGTGCCGCCCACCGACATGATGCTGTACCAGTTCGTCACGAGGACG
>DATFGD010000303.1:0-6468 GCA_035249725.1 Burkholderiales bacterium | reverse complement strand
CATCACGTCGAGACGCGCATCCGGCGCGAGCGTGTGCAGCATGTCGAGCTGATGCCGGCTGTGCACGACCGCGGCGAGGCGATGCGCGGTGAAAATCGGTAACTCCCCAGCCTCGAAAAAGCCTTCCAGGAGCACGATGCGTTGCGGATACCCTGCTTCGCGCAATCGAACTGCGGCCTCGAGCTCCACGAGACCGAACCCGGTCGCGGACTGCATGGCGCGCGCCGCCCGCTCCACGCCATGTCCGTAGCCGTTCGCTTTGATCACCGCAAACACGTTCGAGCGCGGCGCACACTGCTGTGCGATGCCGAGATTGTGCCGCAGCGCGCCGACATCGATGGTGGCCGAAATGGGTCGCATCAGTCAGGCGCGAGGATCAAGGGAACACGCGTGACGAGTGGCGCGACCCGTCATGTTTCGCTCGCGATCTGCCGCATGCGGGCCGCGGCAAATTCGCTGAACGTCGTGAGCAGCTGCGAGCGGAATTTCTCCCTGGGATACACCAGCGAGAAAGTGCGGATGAGACGCGGCTCGAGCGGCACAGGTGTGAGCAGGCCCAGCTTGCGCTCTTTCGCCACCCGTGTCCGCGACATGATCGCAACGCCGAGCCCGGTCTCCACGACTCCCTTGATCGCTTCGGGGCTGCCCAGCTCCATCACGATATTGAGGTCCTCGGGCGAGACGCGGCAATTGCGAAGATACTGATCGGTGAATTCGCGCGTCCCCGAGCCGACCTCGCGGCTCACAAACGGCTCGCCCACGATCTGGTTCGGCGTTACGCTTCTTGTATTCGCGAGCCGATGGCCCGGCGCACAGATCAACACCAACTCGTCCTCGCACACCACTTCCGCCTGCACGCTCGGCAAATGGGCCGGCGACTCGATGAGACCGATATCGAGGGTATGATCGGCGACCCGGTTCTCGATGGTTTCCGAATTGGCGACCGACATGTGGGCCTGAACCTGCGGGTAGCGCGCCTTGAACTCGCCCAGTATCTGCGGCAGGATGAATTCCGCGACGGTCGTGCTGGCGCCGAGCAGGAGCGGCCCGCCTACTGCGCCTGTCAACTCCGACATGCGCTTTTCCAGCTCTTCCGAGACACCGAGGATTTTTTCCGCGTATTCCATGACCAGCCGGCCCGCGGGCGTCAGCGAGATCTTCCCGTGGCTGCGCTCGAAGAGCCGCGTGCTGAAATGTTCCTCGAGCTGCTTGACCTGAAACGTGACCGCCGGCTGAGTCATGAAGAGCTGTTCCGCGGCTTTCGTAAAGCTCAGCTGCTTTGCGACGGTATAGAACACCTGTAGTCTGCGGTCAGCCATTTTTCTGATTTGGAAGGAACTGCGGGTATTCAACCATATTTGCCCGACCGCGAGTAGGCGAGCGAAGTATGGTATAAAGCGCCGGTTTTCACCCCCTGACAAGACCGCTCCGGCGGCACCGCTTCCCGCTAATGCCCTTAGGCTTCTACATCATCATGGCGGCGCAGTTTTTCTCGTCGCTCGCCGACAACGCGCTGCTCGTCGCGGCCATCGCGCTCCTCATCGAAATGCACTCGCCGGCATGGCTCACGCCGATGCTCAAGTTCTTCTTCACCGTCTCGTACGTCGCCTTCGCGCCCTTCGTCGGCGCGTTTGCCGACTCGATGCCGAAGGGACGCGTGATGTTCGTCACCAACACGGTCAAGATCGTGGGCTGCCTCGTCATGTTTTTCTATCAGGCGCTGTCGGCTACCGGTTTCGCGGCATACGCCGTCATCCTGTTCGCCTACTCGATCGTGGGGGTGGGCGCGGCTGCCTATTCACCTGCCAAATACGGCATCCTCACCGAATACCTGCCGCACCAGAAGCTCGTGATCGCCAACGGCTGGATCGAGGGGCTCACCGTCGCTTCCATCATTCTCGGCACGCTGCTCGGCGGCGTCCTGATCAGCGGGCCGGTATCTGCGCGCCTGCTTGGACTCGATTTACCGATCCTGGAGACCGGGGTCGATACAGCGCCTGAGGCCGCCATCGCCATCATCATTATCTTTTACGCCATCGCGGCGGTCTTCAACCTCTACATCCCGAATACGGGGGTGGACCATCGGCCGCCGAGCAAAAACCCGATTTACCTCGTGCACGAATTCGCGCACTGCGTGCGACTGCTGTGGTCGGACAAGCTGGGCCAGATCTCGCTCGCGACGACGACGCTCTTCTGGGGCGCGGGCGCGACCCTGCAGTTCATCGTGCTGAAATGGGCGGAAGTGTCGCTCGGCTATACGCTGTCGCAGGCGACCGTGCTTCAAGGCATCTGCGCGATCGGCATCGCGGCGGGCGCCATCATCGCCGCCCGATTCGTGCCGCTCAACCGGGCGGTGAACGTGGTGCCGGTCGGTATCGCGATGGGGCTCATCGTCATCGCGATGAACTTCGTGCGGAGCCTCGAACTCGCGATACCGCTCATGATCCTGATCGGCGGCCTGGCGGGCTTTTTCGTCGTGCCGATGAATGCGCTGCTGCAGCATCGCGGGCACATACTCATGGGCGCGGGCCACTCCATCGCGGTTCAGAACTTCAACGAGAACCTGTCCATCCTCGCGATGCTGGCGATCTACGCGCTCCTCATCATGCTCGACTTCTCGATCTACAGCGTAATCGCGCTGTTCGGCATTTTCGTCGCGATCACCATGGCGCTGGTGCGCCGCCGACACTTATACAATTTGAGGACCGGCCCGCTGCCGGTCATTCCCTCCGATGCGCACCACTAGAAGCTTCAGTCATTGATGTAACCGAGCGGAAGGGCTTTCTGACTTCACCGCCTCACGGGCGGTCTGGCTTCCAGCTTCACTTCAAGTCCGGGTTGTCCCAGATGGTCTTGTAGTCGGCCGGTGCAAAGAGCTCCAGGAAGGCGAAAGTTTCGTGGGTGTGGTTCCTGAACCAGTGGCGCTCGCCTTCGAAGACCGACACGAAATCCCCCACCTTAACTTCATGCGGCGCATCGTCGATGTACATGGTGCCGCGGCCTTCGGTGATGTAGAAGAGATGCTCGGTCCCGATGTGATGGTGGCTCGCCCCCGCCGCGCCCGGTGGATAGACGACGATTTCACCGCAGATGTTCTTCAAGCCGAGCACGTTCTCCTTCACGGCTTCATAGCGGAAGCGATCGTCTTTCTGGGAATAGAGCCGGGGAACGTCCTGTGTGTTTACGATCTTCGCCATCATCTCTCCGTAGCGCCGCGTTACCTGCAACGGCGCGTGCACGTTACACGGCGACGTACTTATGACGGCGCACGGTCTCCATGTTGACGCCCTCGATGCGGATGAGGCGCGTTGAGCCCGCGCGGCTCGGCGAATGCAGATCGCCTTCGTTGTAGACGTGCGCGACGCCGGGCGTGAGCTTGTACGTCCGTACCTTGCGCACCTTACCGGCCTTCTCGGTGCTCGCGGGCTCGAGCAGCTCGTAATCGCTCATTTCGGTTTCCCCCAGCGCCTGGCCGTAGATCGCCCATGACGGTCCGTGATCGTGCGGCGGGCTCGTCTTCGCGCCGCGATAGTTGTGCGCAAGGATGCAGAACTTGAGATCGGGATCCTCGTAGAGAATTTCTCGTTCGGGCGTCTGTTCGGTGAGCGTCGCTTCCACGAACTGGCGGTCCTTCAGCACCTGCTGCAGCAACGCACAGACCTTCATACGGCCCGCCGGTCCCGGCTCCGCCGTGAGAATGTCATGGCACGAAGCAGCAAATTGTTCGATGGTCTGGGTCATGCCGTCGTCCTTTCGAATGGGCTAGGGAAAAGCGCATTTTGGCGGACTATTCCGCTTCTGGAAAGCGATGTTCCGGCAAATTTTCTTTACTGGATTCCCGATTGGCGCCGGAATGACCGATCCAGCGGTCGCCCGATCAGTTACTTCTCCCGCGGGCTATGCAGGCCGGCGTTCGGCGGATGATAGGCCCCGGAGCGGATCTGATGAACCATGTTCGCGAGGCTGAGCGCCGCCTGCCGAACCTGCACGAACGTGTCCTCATCGGCGTCGAGATCGTCGTGGCTCGTGGCATAGGGACGGTACCACCCGATCCAGGTATCGAGCACCGCCTGCGGGCCCGCCTGTATCATGCCGATATCGGTCAACCAGTCGGCAAGCATGCGGCGCAGGTTTTCCGGACCCGCCGCATCGCCGTGTGCAACCACCGCGAATGCACGTCCGGCGAGATGCTTCGGATAGGGCCAGCCCTTGAGTTCCAGCTCTTTCGCGCGCACGGGATCCTTGCCGCGCGTCGTGGTCGGGTCAGGATTGCCGCCATCGGCGCAGACGAGGCGGTCGATCATCAGCTTGAGACTGGCCGGCGCCTGGTACCAATGCACCGGACACAGGATGAATACGCCATGCGCCGCCGTCCAGCGCGGGTAGATCTCGTCCATCCAGTCGTTGGTCTGTCCGAGCGCGTGGTTCGGGTAGCACGAACAGGGCCAGTGGCACAGCGCCTGCGACGTGGACACGCAGGCCTTGCAGGGGTGGATCACTTTCCACGGTTCATCCGCCAGCGTCGAGATGTCGAGGAAGTCCACTTCAAAATTCGGCAGCGCCCGGATCGTTTCCTGCGCGCACTGCGCAAGCCGCCGCGTCTTGGATATTTCACCTGGACAGGTGTGCTCGCTGCGGGTCGAGCCGTTGACGAGCAGTATGCGCGATCGTGACTTCGGATCCTGCTGCCGCTGTTCCGCGGCGTCGATTTTTGCGCGGGTTTCCAGCCATTCCAACGGCAAGGGGAACGACGGATCGAAGTAGCCTTCGCCCGCCGCCCGTTTGCGCGGAGACTTGCGATAGACGATGTAGCCGTCCCACGCTTTCTCGAAAACCTTTTCGAGTTCGGGGGCGACTTCCTCGAATACGGGATCGTAGAATCGCGCGTAAAAGCGCTCGCGGAACTGTTCCTTCGTAAGCGCGACATACTGGATTTGACGCCGGACGGCTGGCTTGGACATGGATTCCCCCTTCGAAACGAGCTTGTGCGCCTTGGTCGGCTCGACCCTTTTCTCCTTACAGGCTACGCCCCTGCCGAAACACGGCGAAAGTCGTTCGATTGCTGAGACATGACAGCGCGATTAGAATGGACGCCCCACCCGCCAGGAACCGCTCGTGAAGCGCATTAGGGCTTTTGTGATGTTGTCATGTTTTGCCGTGACGGGCGCGGCCGCTCAGGAACTGTACAAATCAACCATGCCCGGCGGCAAGGTGGTGTACGGCGAAAAGCCCGAACCGGGCGCAAAACAGGTCGAAAAGCTTCCGCCCACGCCGCCCAAAACCGGCACTACAGTCCTCACGCCGGCAGAGAAAAAAGGCGTCGATCAACGCATCAAGCAGCGCGCCGCGGGCGATGAAGCGTGGCGTCGCGAACTCGAAGCGGCTTACGCGCAGTTGAAGAAAGCGGAGGCAGCGCGCGACGCGGGCAAGGAACCGCTCCCGGGCGAGCGGCTCGGCACCGCAACGGGCGCGAGCCGGCTGACGGACGAATATTGGGTCCGTCAGAAGAGCCTCGACGCGGCAGTGGAAAACGCTCGCAAGCGCGTTGACGATCTGGAAAAGTCCCGCCGCTGAGCTGAGTTTGTTCGTCGGCATGCCGTACAGACCGGCATCAAATCAAAATCCGCTGGATTCCGGCGTACGCCGGAATGACGATGTTAGTGCCCTCCGCGAGTAATCTTGGTCCTCTTGGCGGCCTTGGCGGTTCAATTTACCGGCGCAGGCGGAAATAAATCTCGGGCAGTTTGTTCGGCAGCGAATTGATGTGGTCGAGCACGAGATAGTGCCCCTTGCCGAATATCTGCGGCAGATACTGGTTCGCCATCGTGTCCACCGTGATGCAGAACGGGTGGACGCCGCGCGCGACCGCCTCCTTCACCGCCATGCGCGTGTCCTCGTGCAGGTAGCGGCGATCGCCGCCGTCGTCATAATCTTCGGGCCGGCCGTCTGAGAGGATTAGCAGCAGCCGCCGCCGGCTTTCCACCTCTTCGAAACGCGCCGTTGCATGGCGTATCGCGGCACCCATGCGCGTGGCGAGACGGCCCGACATGCCGCCGATCTGGCTGCGCACCTCTTCCGACAACGGCTGTTCAAAGCTCTTGATGGTGTAGTAGCTCACGTTGTCGCGATACTTCGAGCAGAATCCCGCGATGCTGTACGCGTCCCCCACTTCCTCCATGCTCTCAGCAAAGAGTAGTACGCCTGCACGCACCCGATCGACCAATCGTCCGCCGCCTTCGGGCAGATGCTGCATGATCGAAGTGGACATGTCAGCGAGCAAGGTCACCGCAACCTCGCGTTGCCGCATCTCGCGCCGCCGGTAGATTGCGGGTGTGGGCGAGCGCCCCGCCTGCTTCTCCGCCACGTAACCGACCACGGCGTTGATATCCATGTCGTCCCCGTCGAGTTGGCGCAGCAGCGGTGCGAGCCGGGCGGGTTTCTGCGCCTGAATCGCCTTCTTCAGGCGCT
>DATFGD010000302.1:0-4383 GCA_035249725.1 Burkholderiales bacterium | reverse complement strand
CGGCTCGCCGAGCGGTCTTGAAGGAACGCTTGCGGACTCAGCAGGCAGCCAACAAACGCGGCGGCTCGATTACGATCCGGCGAGCCGGGACGCGTATCACGGCAAGCCGCACCTCATCTATCGCACCGAGCCGATGGCGAGGGAAATGGAGCTGACGGGCCCGATGGCGCTTTATCTGCAGGCCGGCTCGACGGCGCGCGATACCGACTGGCTCGTCTCCGTCGCCGATGAAGGGCCGGATGGCAAGGCGCGCGAACTGTGCAAAGGGTGGCTGCGCGCTTCGCACCGGAAAATCGATCCCGCACGCTCCACGACCGCAAAGCCGTACCATCCGCACTTTGCGGCGGAATACATGGAGCCGGGCGCGGTGTACGAGTTGCCGATCGAGATCTGGCCGGTGTGCAACGTGTTCAAGGCGGGGCATCGGCTACGGCTCGAGGTCGCGAATTCCGATTCGATCATCGCGGCGAACGGCCGGCCGCATGTGACGATACGGGAGAAGGCGACGAATACGGTGCATGAAGGCGGGAAGAAACCGTCGCGGCTGGTTGTGCCCTTCATTCCGCGCTGAGGCTTACTACGGAGACCACCCCGTCGCCTTCGGCGCCACCCCTCCTAATGTAGGAGGGGAAGGTTGGTTTTTCCCTCCTCCGATGAGGAGTTCTCCCCTCCTCCGATGAGGAGGGGTGTCAACGATGTTGGCGGGGTGGTGTCGCGACGGGCAATGCGGCCGTATTACTGCGGCTTGAGGCCCGCGGTGACGGCGACCTTCTTCCACTTCTCGATCTCGCGCCGCACGCGCTCCGCGAATTCTTCAGACGGCATCCCGCCCGGTTCGCCGCCGAGATCCAGCATGCGCTTCTTCACATCGGGAAGCTGCAGCACCGCCGCAACGTCGTCGCGCACCTTATTCACGATCTCGCGCGGGGTGCCTTTCGGCGCAAACAACCCGAACCACGCATCGGCGTCAAAGCCGGGAACGTCCTTCGAGATCACCGGCACGTCGGGAAACGCCCGCGACGGCGACGTTACGCCGAGCATTCGCGCGCGGCCGGAGCGGACTGCGCCCTGCATGGAACTCACTGCAGCGATCGCAAGCGTCACGTGTCCGCCCATGAGATCGGTCGAGAGCGGGCCTGCGCCTTTGTACGGCACCGTCTCGATATTGACTTTGGCGAGCATCCTGAAGAAATGCGTCGGCAGCATGTTGCCCGCGTTCCCCATGTTGAGTTCGCCGGGACGCGCCTTCGCGAGCGCAACGAGTTCCTTGATATTCCTTACCGGCAGGGAGGGATGCGCGACAATCGTCTGCGGCGAGATCGATACGATCGTGATGGGCACGAGATCGTTGACGGGATCGAACGGCAGTTTGGCGAAGAGCGCCGGGCCCTGCGGGAACTGCGTGGACGTCAGCAGCAGCGTGTAGCCATCGGGCGCGCTTCTCGTGACGTGCTCGGTGCCGACGACCGTCGCGGCACCGGGGCGCGGATCCAGAATGACCTGCTGTTTCCAGCGCTCGCTCAGATGCGGATTGATGATGCGCGCGTTGGCCTCGCTGCTTCCGCCCACCGGGAACGGGATCACCATGCGAACGTTCTTCGTGGGATACGTCTGCGCAAAGAGCGGAACCGCCGCCAGCAGGATCGCCGCAGCGGCAATTGTCCAGAGCATCTTACCCATGGCGCCTCCTCCTTTGTTTGGCATAAGGCTAGGCCGCTGCGCTGGAAAGGTCAACGCCGCGCCGCCCGGCCCGCGCTCTGGCACAATGCGGGTCGGACCACGCACTACAAGGAATGGGAGCACGCATGGACAAGATCTACTCTTCCCCGCAGGACGCCATCGCCGACATTCCGGACGGCGCGACCATTGCGATCGCCGGCTTCGGCGTGGCGCACCGTTTCGCGACGAGCCTCATCATCGCGCTTCGCGATCGGGGAACGAAGAACCTGACGGTCGTGTGCAATTCGCTCGGCGATCCGGGTGCGACGCGTGGCCAGATCCTAGCTGAGAACAAGCAGGTGAAGAAACTGATCGCTGCGTTTTCGATCCGCGCCGGCACGCCGACGGCAAGTGAAGCGCAGATTGCAGCCGGAGAACTGGACGTCGAACTCGTCCCGCAAGGCATACTCGTCGAGCGCTGCCGTGCCGGCGGCGCGGGGATTCCGGCGTTCTACTCGCCGACCAGCGTTGGAACCGCGCTTGCAGAACGAAGAGAGATACGGGAGTTCGATGGCAGGCCGCATGTCCTCGAGTACGCGATACGCGTCGATTACGCTTTCCTGAGAGGTTATCGCGCCGATCGCCTCGGCAATGTGCAACTTCGCGGCGGGAGCCAGAACTTCAATCCGAGCTTCGCGAAATCCGCGCGGGTTGCGATCGTCGAAGTGGACGAGATCGTCGAGCCGGGCGTCATTCCCCCGGAACTCATCAATCTGCCCGGCATATTCGTGTCGCGCGTTGTTAAGACGACGGACACCACGAACGCGAAAGCGTGGCGCCGTCCCGAACGGCGTCCTGCCGACCAGCCGCGCCTCTACAACGGCAAGCCGGCGCTGACGCGCGCGGGCATTGCCCAACGCGCGGCCGGCCTCGTACGCGAAGGCACCTATGTGAATCTCGGCGTCGGCATTCCGACCATGGTCTCGAACTATCTTCAAGGCCGCGACGTGATTCTGCACGCCGAAAACGGCGTTCTCGGCTACGGCCACATGGTCACGACCGACGGGGAGATCGATCCCGACATCTACAATGCGGCGGGACAGTTCGTCGCGCTCAAGCCCGGCGCCTCGTTCTTCGACAGCGTGACCTCCTTCGAAATGGCGCGCGGCGGGTGGATCGATACGGTGATCCTTGGCGCGTACGAAGTGGATCAGGACGGCAACGTCGCGAACTGGAGCACGTCGGACGCGAGACGCGGCGGCATCGGGGGCGCGATGGACCTGCTCTCCGGCCGCGGCGACTTGATCATCGTGATGGAACACTGCGACAGCAAGGGCCGCCCCAAGCTGCGGCGCCAGTGCACGTACCCATTGACCGGCAAAGCGTGCGTGGATTACGTCGTGACCGACCTCGCGCTGCTGCGCTGGGACAAGGACCACTTCGTGCTGGACGAAGTGGCGCCGGGCTTCACGCCCCAGGAAGTAATAGCACTGAGCGAAATGGAGCTTGTTACAGTGCCGAACGTTCAGCCGATGGGATAAAAGCTCGAAAAACGTCCGCAGTTATCGAAAAACGGCCGCTATGACTGTTGTTCATCGAAAATTGCCCGCATTGGTCCGTGCATTGCGCCATCGATGCATGGATCTATTTGAGCCATGAGTGAAGCTTGGACACGCGAGGAAGTTGAGGCGACAGTCGCCGAATATTTCCACATGCTCACCATGGAGCTTGCTGGACAGCAATACAACAAGACCGAGCATCGCAGGAAGCTGCTTCGACTTCTTAACAATCGTTCGGAAGGCGCGATTGAGCGAAAACATCAAAATATTAGCGCAGTTCTGATCGACCTCGGCTGTCAATATATCTCTGGCTATAAGCCGCTGAGTAATTATCAAGCCCTTCTCTACGAAGTCGTCGCCCATAGAGTACAGGACGACGAATTGTTCAATCGTGTCGCTCTTGCTTCTGCCGAAATGCCTGCTGCGGTGCCGGCCATAGAAGAGTTTTCGGCTGTGCTTGTAGATCCGCCGAAATCGTCATTGTCAGCACAGGAACCAGATGTTCCATACGGCAATCTTCGCAAAGCAAGTGCAGTCGGACGCGACTACCTCGATCGTGAAGCTCGGAACGCTTCGCTTGGTCTCGCTGGAGAAGAGTTTGTCGTCAACTATGAGCGCTGGCACCTCATTTCCCGCGGCAAGCCGCATCTGGCTGACAAAATTGAACACGTCTCCAGAACACGAGGAGACGGGCTTGGTTATGACGTGTTGTCATTCGATACAACGGGGAAAGAACGGTTGATCGAAGTCAAGACCACATCGTTTGGCAAGGAAACACCGTTCTTTATTACACGTAGTGAAGTCGCATTGTCCCGGTCAGCAGCCGACCTTTTCCATCTGTATAGGCTTTTCGAATTTAGGAAAGAGCCCCGGCTCTTTTCTCTACAGGGACCGGTCGATCAACATTGCCTGCTTGATCCCTTTACGTATCAAGCCAGGTTCTCGTAAGGAACCATGGTAGTCGCAGATCCAAGGCCATCGACCCCTAGTTAGCCTTTAGCCCTGCATCCTTTGCCACTCGTCTTTCCTCACTCGATAAAAGCCGGCGCCTTCGGAATCGGATCGCTTTGCGCCTTGTCGTGATTGATCCAGAGCTTGGCCCCGGTTTCCTTCACGATGCGCGCGACTTTCTCCATCGACTCGAGGCTCTGTTCGCGGTTGAAAT
>DATFGD010000301.1:0-3286 GCA_035249725.1 Burkholderiales bacterium | reverse complement strand
GTGAAAAATCACAGCAGGACACAACCTGGAGGAAGCCATGATGAAGTTGCGCCGCCGCATCGCACTGCCCGTTCTTGTTGCCGCACTGTTCGTTCCGTCTTTCGCATTTGCGCAGGCGTATCCGTCCAAGCCGGTGCGTGTCGTGATCGTGTTTCCGCCGGGGGGGTCAAACGACGTGGTCGGTCGGCTGGTCTTCCAGAAAGTTTCCGAACTCGCGGGACAGCAGTTCGTGATCGATAACCGGGGCGGGGCGGCCGGCACCATCGGCTCCGACATCGTTGCGAAGAGCCCGCCGGACGGTTACACGATCATGGTGCAATCGACGACCCATGTCGCCAACGCACATCTGTACAAGAAGCTGCCGTTCGACGTGCTGAAGGACTTCGTCGGTATCACGCCGATGGCCGTGCAGGTCGGCATGCTCGTCGTCCATCCCTCGATGCCGGCGAAAACGGGCAAGGAGTTCATCAACCTGGCGCGGAAGCGTCCCGGCGAGATCGTCTACGGGTCTGCCGGCAACGGCAGTTACGTGCACCTATCCATGGCGTTAATGGCCTCCATGGCGGGCGTCAATATGGTGCATGTGCCTTATAAGGGGGGCGGCCCGGTCAACGTCGCGATCGCGTCGGGAGAGGTCCAGGCGGTGCTCGCGACCATCGGCTCGCTCACCGCCAACCTCAAATCGAAGCGCGTGCGGCCGCTCGGCGTGAGCTCGGCGAAACGCACGAAAGCGTATCCGGACGTTCCCGCCATCGCCGAGTTCGTGCCCGGCTACGAGTTCACGGCCTGGGTGGGCTGCTTCGCGCCGGCGGGGACACCCAAGGCGGTGGTGGATACGTTGAACGGCCTGATCGCCAAAGCGCTCGCCGATCCAGGTGTGGCGTCGAAGCTCTCCGCACAGACGCTGGATCCGATGCACATGACGCCCGATCAGTTTGCGCAGCGCATCAAATCCGACTACGACAAGTACGCGAAAGTGGTGAAGATCAGCGGCGCCAAAGTCGACTGATCCGGGACTGCAGCGCATGGGCGTGGCCGGATTGGCGTGCGGCACGCTGCCGCCTGTCGTCGAATCTTGACACATCGTCGTAGAATAGCGACATAACTGTATGAATCTTAAATAATTTCTTTACATCCCATCGGCGAGCGGTCTACCATGCCCTATCGTGACCCCGTCTACGTGCCTCCACGCAACGATGGCAAGAGAGCGCAGCCCGCGCGAGAGTCTGCGACATAAGCTCGCCGTACTCGGCATTCCCCGCGAGACGCACCAGCCCCGCGCGCTGGCAGGCATGCTGCCCGTATGTCTCAATGGGGCCGAGGTTGACCAACTCGACCCCGATGCCCTGGCCGAGGCGCTGATCTACCTGATCGACAAGGCAATTATTCGCGTGCCGTGCCGCGTAGAGGGGCTGCTCGACTTTGGCTGGGGCACGCACGTGTGCCAGTTCTACCGCGATCAGAACGAGCTGATGGAGTTTCTCACCGCCTATTTCCGGCAGGGGCTGGAGGGCGGCGAATACTGCGTGTGGGTTGCACCGGACCCGGCTGCGTCAGACGCATTGCAGAATCGTCTGGCGCGAGCGACCCGGGATTTCCAGCGCTACGAGTCCGGAATGGAGTACCTCGCCCATGAGGCGTGGTATCTGGACGCAAGCGGCGCGCTCAAACCGTCCGAGCTCATATTGGGGAATTGGGTGCGAAAAGCCGGGGAAGCACTGGCTGCGGGATATCGCGGTTTGCGGTGCGCCGCGCAGCTTCACGTGATCGATCGGAAACGCTGGAACGAGATCGCCGAATACGAGTGCGAAGTGAACGCGGCGGTCTCGGGACTCAACATCAAGGCCGTGTGCGCCTATCCACTCCTCGAATGCGGCGTTCGCCAGTTGACGGATGCGCGCAACAGCCACCAGGACCTGCTCGTCAAAGGCGACAGGTGGTGGCACAGCATCACTGCCGCCGACGCAACCGAAGCGAATGCCGTACTGATGGCATTGCAAGGAGGCAGGCCCTGAATTCCTGGCAACCCTTGCTGACCCGACCTGGCGAAAGGCACCATATCGCGCAGTTCTACCAGGACGAGGATTTTCTGATCGAGGCGCTCACCCAGTTCGTAGGGGGCGGGCTCGCAGAGGGCGAGGGCGTGGTGGTATTCGCGACGTCTGCGCATTGGGAAGCCAGCGTGTGCAGGTTCGCCGCGCACAATGTGTCCCTGCAGGACGCGGAGTCGCGCGGTCAGCTTGCTTTTATGGACGCCGGTACCGCACTGTCGTCCGTCATGGTGGACGGCATGCCGGATTGGAAACGCTTTCAGGATATTGTCGGGACCGTAGTCAATCTGACGCGGCGCAAGTACCCCCGGGTGCGGGCTTTCGGCGAAATGGTGAACCTCCTATGGCAGCGCGGTGAGCATGCCGCGGCGCTGCGTCTCGAGGAATTGTGGAACCATCTCATCAAGGTACAGGACCTCTCCCTGTGCTGTGCCTATCGCATCGACAACCTGCACGAAGCCGGCTACGATGCCGCGCTCCAGGAAGTGTGCGGATTACATTCACACCTCATTCCGGCGCGCGATTATGGCGAATTCGAAGCGAGCGTAAACCGGGCAAGCGAGGCGCTGGTGGGGCCGCGCATAGCGGCGATGCTGCGTGCGCTCGCCTCCGCACACCGGCCGCTCACCGACATGCCGGTCGCGCAGTCCACCGTGCTGTGGATGAACGAACACATGCCGGTCACGGCGCGCAAGGTGTTGTCGCGCGCACGACGCCGGCATCGCAGTCGAAGCCCAGCGCTCACGACGCGCTCTTAATTCCGGCCCTTCAAGATAAACGCACGCCGCCCGGCCGGCGTGTTGAACTACGGTTCGCTTTTCGCCGATAATCCGCGCTTCCGATATTCCAACAAGCTATCCAGGACAAAACCCGGTTTGGGTGTGTCCCCGCATCGAGGAGCACAATGATGAAGCGATTGCTGTCAGCCAGCGTGGTAATTGTTGCGTGCGCGATATCCGCGCCGGGCGCCTGGGCACAGGCTTATCCGGTGAAGCCCGTGCGCGTGGTGATTCCGTGGCCGCCGGGTGGTTCGAACGACGTCGTAGGACGACTCGTCCTGCAGAAGCTCGCGCAAACGATGGGGCAGCAGTTCGTCGTGGACAATCGCGCGGGCGCGGCAGGCTCGATCGGTGCGGAGGTCGTGGCCAAGTCGGCGCCCGACGGGTACACGCTCATGGTGCATTCCACCACGCATCTTGGAAACGGCACGCTTTACAAGAACCTGCCGTACGACG
>DATFGD010000300.1:0-2192 GCA_035249725.1 Burkholderiales bacterium | reverse complement strand
GCGAGGCCGCGCGGCGTGAACGTCGCCCGCGCGCGCCGGGCTGAGTGGCATTGCATGTTGACCGCGACCGGGTTCATGGTGATGTGCGTCGCAGCGATCTCGACGTGCACCGCGAACGACGTCGAATCCCCGCCCAGGCCCTGGGGTCCGACACCGAGTTGATTGACGACCTTGCTCAATTCTTGTTCGAGCTTCGCGCCTTCCGGGTCATCGCATTGCGAGCCGAGCGGGCGCGTCGCCGCCACTTTGGAAAGATGTACGCAAAGATCAGCGGTTCCGCCGACGCCAACGCCGACGATCGTCGGTGGACACGTCTTTCCGCCGGCGTCGAGCACGCAGTCGATGACGAAGGTCTTGATCGCATCGATGCCTTCCGCGGGAACAGCCATCTTGAGCCACGAGTTGTTTTCCGAGCCCGAGCCCTTGGGAATCATTTCGATTTCCACCATTTCCGCCTCGGGCACGAAATCGATGTGCACCACCGGTACGGCGCGCCCGCACGAAGTGTGCTCGTTACGGCGCGTGACCGGATGGACAACCGAAGAGCGGAAGGGATGCTCACGGGTCGCGCGCGCGCAGCCTTTCACGATCGCCTGCTTCAGCGCGTGACCGTCCACCTCGACACCGGTTCCGATTGCGACGTTATAGATCGGAATACCGGTGTCCTGGCAGAGCAGGTTGTGCGTGTCCTCGGCGACCCGGATATTGCGGATCATCGTTCCGATGATGGCCTTGCCGGTCGCGTTGCTTTCCGTGCGGTCGAGCCGCTCGAAGCCCGCTTTGATATCGGGCGGCAGGACCTTGAGCGCACGTATGTAAAGCTCCTTGCACGCTTCTTCAACCTGATTCAGATCTACCTTCATCTGGTTCCGTGCCCCAACTACGCTATGACAAGTCCCGCGCCGTGCAATTCAACGGTCGCGGGACTGCGTTCAATCGAGCTGCAGCTTCCGTTCGCGCACCACCTTGGCCCAGCGCGCACTCTCTTCCTTCATCGCCTTGGCAAACTCTTCCGGCGTATTTCCGACCGGCGCCATGCCCAGTTCGCTGAAGCGCTTCTTGATATCCGCGCTCTGCAGCGCCTTTACCACATCGACGTGCACCTTCTTGATGATGGTTACCGGCGTGCCGGCCGGAGCGACCAACCCGAACCAACCCAGATTCTCGAAACCGGGTACCGTCTCCGCCACGGTCGGTAGATTGGGTACCTGGGGTGAGCGTTGCTTGCTGGTCACTGCGAGCGCCCGGATCTTGCCCGAATTGACGAACGTCATCGCCGCAGAAAGATTCGGCGTCAGGAGCTGGATCTGGCCTCCTGCGAGTTCGGCGAGCGCCGGGCCTTCGCCTTTGTACGGAATATGCGTCGCCTCTATCTTTGCGCTATAGAGGAAGTTCTCTGCCGCAAGATGCGTCTGCGTGCCGAAGCCCGCCGACCCGAAGGTGATCGACTTGGGCTTCGACTTCGCCAGCGCGATGAGATCCTTCACGCTCTTGACCGCCACGCTGTTCGCAACCGCGACGACTTGCGGGCCGCTTGCGACGTTGGTGATCGCCCTGAAATCCTTTTCCGCATTAAACGGCATCTTCTTGTAGATGTGGTGATTCGCCGTCATGACCGAGCCTGACGGCATGAACAGCGTGTAGCCATCCGGCGGCGCTTTGGCCGCGAGCTCCGCGCCGATGTTGCCGCCGGCACCGGCACGGTTATCCACGACTATCGTCTGGCCCCATGATTCGGTCAGCTTTTGCGCGAGGATGCGGGTGACGATGTCTGTCGCGCCGCCGGGCGCGAAAGGCACGACGATCCGCACCGGCTTGGTCGGATAGTTCTGGGCTGCGCCCACCGTTGCGGTGAGCGCCAGGCTCGCCGCCATCATCCATTTCAGCGTTTGCATCGTTTCCTCCAGCTTGTTAGTTGTAATGACACTTTCGACCTTGCACCTTACCGCAATATCGCGCCGAGCGGCAAGCGAGCCACGTCCTGGAACCCGTCTCAATAGCAGGCGCGCGTGCGACGGAGCCGATAGCTTCTAAAGGCCGATGGCTTCGGCGGTGAGCCGCCGCAGTTCGCGCGTGAGCCTTTCCCTCACCGGCACGTAGGCGGCGCGCCGTGCAACATTCGTCAGCTCATACGGATCCTTATCGAGATCGTATAACTCGTCGAGTTCGCCACGCCGCCCGCGATTGATCCA
>DATFGD010000299.1:0-4098 GCA_035249725.1 Burkholderiales bacterium | reverse complement strand
CGCATATCAAAGCCGGGCGGCTGCGTCCTCTCGCGGTGAGCGGCAGCAAGCGCTCGTCCGCGCTTCCCGACCTGCCGCCCATTTCCGAAGCCGGCGTTCCGGGCTACGAGTTCAACACCTGGTATGGGCTGCTGGCGCCAGCCGGCACGCCCAAGGCAATCATCAATCGCCTGAATGAGGCGGCGCGCAAGGCGCTGACGGATCCGGAGCTGCAGAAAAAACTGCGCACAGCCGGGCTCGATCCCCAACCCACGACTCCCGAGGGGTTCGGCAAACTGATACTAAGCGAAATCGAGAAATGGCACGACGTCATCGAGGAGGCAGGCATCAAGGGCGGATGATCGCTACTTCAGCGTCGCGAGGTACGCTGCGATGTCGCGTGCATCGCGCTCCGTGACGCGCAGATCGGGCATTGCGGTGAGCGGGCTGTGCTGCTGCGGCTCGCGTATCCAGCGCACCAAGTTGTCCGGGGAGTTCGGCAGCACGCCGCCCAGCGTGGTGCGCGAGGCGATTCCGGCAAGCGGGGGACCGACGCGCGCTTCGTGACCGGTGACGCCCGGTATGCGGTGGCATCCTGCGCAAGCGTACTGCTGGAGCGCGATGCGTCCGCGGTCAACACTGATATCCGGCGCAGCCGGAGTACGCGCTTCATGCGGTTTTAGGGTGGGTGTCGGAGTGCGTTGATACGCTTGGGGAGAGTACGACGGCAGTCTCTGCACGAGCGCCACCACCGACCAGATATCGTCGTCGCTCATGCGGAATTCCCACGCGGGCATGCCGGTCATCTTGATACCGTATTTCACCACCCAGAATATTTCGCCCGGCGCCCACTCGCGCCCGGTTTGAACGAGTGGCGCGGGCAACGGCGTGAGGCCCAGCGCAAACGGCTCGGGTGGGACGCCCGGTGCGCCGTGGCACTGCACGCAATGGATGCGATACAACGCAAGCCCGTGCGCGACCTGCTCGGGTGCGCCGAGCGGGGGCACGGAAACATCGTTGCCGCGCCGCGCCACCGAGCGCCGCATCGTTTTCTCGATCAACCAATAGGTCGGTGGCAGGTGTTGATCCGTGGCCGAGATGTCATAGATCCCGCTCCAGACGAACGCAGCGCCGCCCGTCATTCCGAGCAAGGCCAGCGCTGCGAGGATGGCGAGCGTCTTCACTTGAGCGTGTAGAGGTAGGCCACCATGTCGCGTGCATGGGGCTCGGTGACGCCGAGATCGGGCATCGCGGTGCGCGGCGCGGCCTTTTGCGGATCGCGGATGAACGCCGCCATGTTTTCCGGCGTGTTGGGCAACACGCCGGCGATGTAGACCCGCGATGCAATGCCTTCGAGGGGCGGCCCGACCTTGCCCCTGGCGGTGGCGACCTTCGGAATCTCGTGGCAGCTTCCGCAGCCGAACTGGCGCAGCAGCAACCGGCCGTTTTCCGGGTCGCCGCCCAGCGCCGGCGCCGCTTTGTCGGCCTGGCATGCGGAGAGCAGGAATGCGAGAGCCAGCAATGTCAGCCGCATGTTGGTGAGAGCAACCCCGCCGTGGTTTCGTAAACGATCGCGATCAACGCGAGCGCCGCAATGCCGGCGGTCATCCATTCGATGAATGCCGGGCTTCCGCGATAGCCCTTCACAATGATGCCCGCAGAGAGCACAGCCGCCGCGAGCGACGCCAGCGCAACGATCCACGGAATGGCATGTACGTATCCGCGAGCGCACGCGAGCGCCGTGACACCATAGATGACAGTGAAGTGCAGCGCCCATACCGCAATGCCGGATGCAATCCAGAGCGCGTGCATCAGCTCACCAGTCGTGGAAATGCGTAAAGCATCAGAAGGCCCGCACAGGATTGCGTCACGGTGTAGTGCCAGAAGAGACGTGCATTGTCGAAGCTCACTCTGCGATCTCGATCGAGCCGGCCGGCGATTTGGCGCGCGACCGCGAATAGCGCGAGCACGACCGCCACCGTGCAGAAGAAAGCGTCGATCGACAGCAACGCATGAACCATTGCACCGTACGCGCTCTCCTGTGGAGAGAGGGGGCGATGGCCGAGGAAGTTCAAGACCGTTGCGGCAAGGAGCAGCGGAATGGCAATCAGCAGCCACCGGCAATCGCTGCGTCGCTGCAACTGTCGATCGGCATATGCGACGGCTGCGCTGCTCAGGGCGAGAAGGATGGCGACCGCAAGTCCATACGTCCAAGCGGGTCCTTTCCGGGGCCATACTTCCGGTGATACCGTCCACAGATACAGATAGGAAAACAGTGCGCAGGCGTACAGCGATGCGGCGACCAGCATGAGGATGACCATCGCCCACCACGCCTGGGACAGCGCCCCGGTAACGTAAACCGGGAGCCGCAATCCCCCGCCGATATTCACCGGCGGATGATCGGCCGGCGGATCGAGTTGCCATCCCCAGTGCAGCAGGGCGGCGAGCGCGATGAGGCCGCATGGCACCGCGAACAGCACGAGCTTGAAGGTCAGCATGAAGAAGAATGCGGCGGTAAACCAGGCCGCGATGACCGGCGCCCAGCCCGGCATCGGCATGCGCAGCACCCATTGCGGCCGCGCTTCCACCGCGCTCGTCATGATGGTCTCGCGCCCGCCCGTGGCCGTGCCGGGCAGGAAGTAGCGTCCGTCTTCGACATCCTTGGCAAGGCGCGGCTGATCCCACAGCGGGTTCAGACTCGCGACAACGGGGATACTGCGGCTCGAATAGTTGCCGTTCGGCAGCCATTCCAGCGTGCCGGCTTCCCATACGTTGCCCGCGTTATGCTCCGCCGACATGCGAAAACGCCGCGCGACATCGATCACGAAGATGAGCACGCCGGCCGCAATCATGAAGGCGCCGACGGTCGAGATCATGTTGAGCGTGCCCCACTGCAGTCCAGCGTCATAGGTGTACACGCGCCGCGGCATGCCAGCGATGCCGGAGATGTGCATGGGGAAAAAAGCGACGTTGAAGCCGACGAACATGAGACCGAACACCCAGCGGCCCAGTTTCTCCGACAGCGCATGCCGGCTGGTGTACGGCATCCAGTAGTAGACCGCGGCGAAGAGCGGGAACACCATGCCGCCGATGAGGACGTAGTGCAGATGCGCCACGATGAAATAGGTGTCGTGCACCTGCCAGTCGAACGGCACTACGGCGACCATCACGCCGGTAAGACCCCCGAGCAGGAAGATGAAGAGGAAACCGAGGATGAAGAGCGCCGGTGTTCCGAAATTGATTCGTCCTTTCGCGAAAGTAGCGACCCACGCGAAGAACTGTATGCCGCTCGGAATCGCGACCGCCATGCTCGCGGCCTGGAAGAACGACAGCGAAACGGTCGGTATTCCGGTCGCAAACATATGGTGGACCCACAGGCCGAAACTGAGGAAGCCGGTCGCGAGCAGCGCGAGCACGACCAGCCGATGGCCGGCGAGCGGTGTCCGCGCCATCGTTGGGACGATCATCGATACCATCCCCGCGGCCGGCAGGAAGATGATGTACACCTCCGGGTGCCCGAAAAACCAGAAGAGGTGCTGCCACAAGAGCGGATCGCCGCCTCTGTCCGCGCTGAAGAACGGCCAGTGAAACGCCCGCTCGAGTTCGAGCAGCAGCGTGCCGAGGATGACAGCAGGAAAGGCGAACACGATCATCAGCGCGAATACGAGCATGGCCCATGCAAACACCGGCATGCGGCTCAATGTCATGCCCGGCGCACGGGTGCGCAGGATGCCGACGATGATTTCTATGGCACCCGCGATGGCGGAGATCTCGATGAAGCCGATCCCGAGCAGCCAGAAGTCCTCGTTGATTCCCGGCGAGTAGGTTTCCGTCGTGAGCGGCGGATACATGAACCAGCCGCCTTGGGGCGCGAGACCGACGAAGAGGCTGCAGAAGAAGACAAGGCCGCCAACGAAATAGGCCCAGAACGCATAGGCCGAGAGCCGCGGAAACGGCAGATCGCGCGCGCCCAGCATATTGGGCAGGAGCAGGATGCCCATCGCCTCGACCGCGGGCACGGCGAAGAGAAACATCATCATCGTTCCGTGCATCGTGAAGAGCTGGTTGTACAGCTCGGGCCCGATGAAATCATTGTTCGGAACGGCGAGCTGGGTGCGC
>DATFGD010000298.1:0-3924 GCA_035249725.1 Burkholderiales bacterium | reverse complement strand
CTCGCTGCCATGCATTGCGACGAGGGCCCGCACGGACTCATCCCGCGGGCAACCGACGTACTCACGCCTTCCGAACAGGATGCATTTCTCGACCGCGTCTACCTGCTCGCATCCAGCGTGTAACGGTTGAGCGTGTAACCGCTGGCGCTATTGCTGCTCCAGCCGGATCAGCACGGTGTTGTGCATCATCGACCCGCCCGCGCCGCGAAGCACCGCGGGGGAGAAAGCCAGCGGACTCACCCCGCCTTTCGGTCGGGTTTGCCCTTTTCGAAGCTGAGGGGACCGCGCTTCAAGCAAGGTCCCGCCTCGGTTCATACCCTACGTTGTGCTTTCGGAAAGCGGTATGACATTTGTCACGAACGGGCGCCGGCAGCTCGCGGCGGGTCGTAGGGAATGACCGAAATGCCGCCATTCACTTCCAGCACGGCGTAGCGGATCTGGTCCAATCGCTCGATACCGCGCAACCGCCGCGCCGCCTCCATGACGTCGTCCTCACTGACGCGCGCATTGCGCATGCGCTCTTCCAGCGAGCGTCCGTTTTCCACGATGATGGTTGGAACCCCCTCCAGCACCTTCTGCACTTTCTCGGAGCGCGACTTCAGGAACGAGATGACGATATCGATGAAGACCAGCGTCGTGATGACGAGTATGGCGTTGGTGAAGGAATAGTCCTGCCCGAGCAGCGCCTGTTGGGTTGCCTCGCCTACGATCAATAGAAGGATCAGATCGAACGTCGTGATCTCGGATAGAGTTCTGCGTCCGGAAATGCGGAAGATAATCAGCAGCGCAACGTAGACTGCCGCAGCTCTCAGTACCGCGTCCACGGTGGCGCCTCAGGGGTATACGAAAGAACGAAGGGGCACCGGCTGTTGCCCGCTCAGTCCGACCGTACCGTTGAGGCTGCCGACCTTGTGCGGCTGCAGATAGAAACGCACTGCGGCAGGTTTGCCGGTATCGGCGATGTGAAAGACAAACTCTATCCCGTCCTGCGCGGCCTTGGCCTCCGCAGGTTCCGGAACGATCTTTTCCACTTTCATGTCCGCCGCCAGGCCGCCCGTCATCCGGATTGCGGCGGTGCGGCCGGATGTGGCGTCAGGCGACAGCGAAATGCGCAGGATCGAGGACTTCAGATTGCGCTGGAAGCGTTCGTATTCGATGTGAACGAGTCCGGCTTCATCGGCCGCCTCCGTCTTGCTGAGCGGTCCCGCAGCCAGCAGGCCGGCGAGCGCCGCCGCGAGCAGAACGCCCATGATGACCCAACAGACACGTTCCACCACCCAAGTGCGGCGCTGGAACACCATGTCCTCATTGATTTGCAGCCGTCGGCTGGAATTGATGGGCCACCTCGCAGCGGTTTTGCTCGGCGCCAGAGACGAGGCGAATTATCCGACGCCGGCGGACACCGGTAAATCCGCCACTTGAGCTAGCGTAACAACACGCGCGCGCCACAATCGCTGGTCCGCTCACGGCATGCCGCTGACATGCCCGAGAGACCAAAACGCTACTGCCGCCTCGTCGTTCAGCCGGCCATTACCCTTTGCGCTGGGTGTCGACGAGCCGATGCCCCAGTTCCAGTGCCAGGCGGCGCCACAGATCGGGATGAAATTTTGCCAACTCGAAAAATCGGGTCTGGGTGAGGTGTGCCGCGACGACGGTGTCGATCGCAACCACAGTGGCCGAGCGGCCTTTGAACGGCTCTAACATGCCGATCTCCCCCACGTGCATGCCGGCGTTGACGACGGCCACTTCCTGCTGGTCCACGCGAATGGATACCTTACCGGCAAGGAGCAGGCATAGATCGCCTCCCCTTTCCCCTTGGGTGAACAGCGTTTCTGCCGGTTCGTACTCCTTTAACTGCATTACCGAAGCGATTTTCTCGGCGATCTCCGACATGCCATCGACCAGGAACTGGCGGCGCAGCGCGTCCATCAGCGCCGTGCGGCCCTCTTTTCCCTGAAATTGTTCAATCATGATCGAAATTCTTCCCTTTCAAATGCAATGATGGGCTTATAGCGACGCGAAGCGTTGGGCGTAGGAGAACTGCGGCTATTCGGCGCGAATCGCGAATACAAATTTAAGCCGCCCTTGGGCGATCTATCCCAGGCGGGAATTCCGAACACGTAGTGTATTACTTTGTCCCGCTGATCGATATGGTCGGATCAGATGATCCGCCGGGAGTGTTCCGTTGCTTCACCGGATTCCGGTGTTCACCTGAATGACGATGTGGAGAGCTGAATGACGGGCACGCAATCCTTGCAAATCGAAGCGAGAGAGACCTCGCGCGCATCCGAGCAGGGAAGCCCTCACTGAACCATTGGGACCCTAAATGATGTGGTGGACCGGAAGCTTGCTCATGTGCCATTCCCCCGTCTTCGCGTCATACCGAGATCCCGTGAACACATGCCAGTCGCCGTCGTCGAGCTTGGGATGATCGGACCGATAGTAGTAGCCCGGCCACCGCGTTTCCTTCCGGAAAAGCGTGTGCCTGGCCACCGCCTCGGCGGTCAGTATCCTGTGCTGAAGTTCCCATGCCCGCTGCAGCTGGTGCAAGTCTTCGGCACCGATGTGCTCGAAATCCTCTGTGAGCATGCTGAGCAGCTCGAGGCCGCGGTTGAGCAACGGTTCGCTGGTGACATAAAACATGCTAACGCCGCCGACATACTCGTCCATGATCTTTTCCAGCCGCTGCAGACCATGCAGCGGCGTGATGTAGCTCGGCGCCACGGTCCCCGCGACGATCTCGTTCCTTCCCACGCGGTAGTTTTCCAGCGGCTTGAAGACCTGTTCGCGGAGATTATTGATGTGGTCGTCGTCCACGCGAGGCGCATCGTTTTTCATGTCCATCACGTACTTGACGGCCGCTTTTCCGGCGAGCCTGCCTTCTGTGAAGGAGCCGGCTGAAAACTTGTGCGCGGAGCCGCCGATTGTGTCGCCCGCACCGAAGAGTCCCTGCACGGTCGTCATGCGGTTATAGCCCCACTGGTAATCCTGCGGCGCACAGTCCTCCGGCCCGCTTGCCCAGGCGCCCGAACACGTGGCGTGAGAACCCATCACGTACGGCTCCGAAGTGATCAGCTCGGATGGCGTTTCCTTCGGATCGATGTTCTGCGCAGCCCACACGACAGCCTGGCCGATCGTCATGTCGAGAAAATCCTCCCAGCCGATCTCCTCCTTCTCTTTGGTATCCAGAACCTTCTGCGTGTGCATGTAGATCGGGCCCTTGCCGGCCTTGATCTCCTCGATCATCGCGTGATTGCGCAGGCACGTCGGCATCGGCTGGATGTCCACGTAATGCCCGACGCGCGCCTTGATTTCGGGATAGCGATCCTTCTCGTAGAACTCCCCTGCAGCGTTCGTCGCGTGCGATTTCAAAAGCAGGAACCACGCACCGACCGGGCCGTAACCGTCCTTGAAGCGCGCGAGCACGATGCGGTTCTCCATCTGCGTCATGGTGGCGCCCGTCGGTATGATGAGCCCGTACGCCGAAGCGGTGCTCCAGGGCGCATACCAGGTCCGCCCCATGCCTTCGCCGACCGATCGCGGCCGGTAAATGTGCGAGCCGCCGCCCGCCCCGATGATGACGGCTTTCGCCCTGAAGACGTAGAAATCCCCGTTGCGGACGTTGAAGCCCACCGCACCGGCGATGCGGTCGGGCCGGGTCTTGTCCATCATGAGGTGCGTCACCATGATCCGGTTGTAGACCTCGGTCGCGGACTTCTTCGCCGCCTCCGCGACGATGGGCTTGTAGCTCTCGCCGTGGATCATGATCTGCCACTTGCCCTCTCTCAGGTAGCGGCCCGTCTCAGGGTTCTTGATGATCGGCAGACCCCATTCCTCGAACTTGTGCACGGTGGAATCGACGTGGCGGGCGATGTCGTAGACCAGGTCCTCTCGCGCGAGCCCCATCAGGTCACCGCGCGTGTA
>DATFGD010000297.1:0-11746 GCA_035249725.1 Burkholderiales bacterium | reverse complement strand
AACGTCAGAGCGGACAGCGCTTCCTCTTTCCAGTTGTTCGTAAAGGACAATACCGGCCCCCGGATGACGAGCGACCCCTGGTCGGTGGTCTCCAACGCGCGCGACAGTTCGATCAAAGCCTCCAGCCCGCCCATCTGGGCGCAGGGCGTAGTGCCCATGCCAGCCAGCGCGGTTGAAACCTACGTGCTAAGCAATGCCGGGGCTCGCCCTCTGAATCGCGATTCGGTCGATACGCGCGTGATTTCCCAGGTGCGTAACAGAACGGGTGGCCTGATCAACTCGCCGTCGCAGGTCGGCGGTTACCCGAATCTGGCAGTGAACTTTCGAGCGCTCACGCTGCCGGCGGATCCGAACGCTGTGACGGCCAGCGGCTACACCAACCTCGAATTGTGGCTGCACGAGATGGCGAAGGCGGTGGGGGGGCTGTAAAGGGGAGGCCGTCGTGCACGGTAAGTGCACGACGGCTTGTTTGGCCACCGATTGATTACTCAAATGCAAAAACGTATGCCAATAACACTCTCATATCCGCATCAAACGGCCGGTGTGCCGGTCACGCTGTTGCAGGCGCGTCCCCCAATTCGCGGGGCGGGCTTCACGCTGCTCGAGTTGCTGGTGGTCATCGTGATCATCGGCCTGCTCGCGGGTTATGTCGCACCTCGTTACTTCTCGCAGGTCGGGAAATCCGAGGTTCAGGTTGCGAAGGCCCAGATCGATGCGATCGAGAAAGCGCTCGACCAGTACCGCCTCGATACCCGCCATCTTCCCACCACCGAGGAAGGTCTCGCCGTGTTGGTGGCAAAGCCGGCGAGCGCACCCCAATGGAATGGACCGTACCTCAAGAAGGCGGCGCCGAGCGATCCCTGGGGACGGCCCTACGTTTACCGGGTGCCCGGGCAGAAGGGCGAATTCGACCTTTTTTCCTACGGGCGTGACGGTAAACCCGGCGGCACCGGTGAAGACGCGGACATCGGGAACCTCTGACGGATGCGATTTCACGTTATTGGCGTCGATGCCGGGCGGAACGTCGTTGCACTGGATCTGCAGGCCGCGACGGAACCCATCGCACTCGATACGGCACGCAAACAGGGGCTTACCGTTCTGTCGATGCGTTCGCGCGCCATACCGCTTCCCAAGCTGCGCCGCGAGCCCGCATTCCCGCTCACGCTGTTCTCGATCGAAATGATGGCCCTGCTGGACGCCGGTCTCAACCTCGTTGAAGCGCTGCAGACTTTGAGCGAAAAGGAACTTCATGGTGAACGGCAGGCGGTGCTCGCCGGCGTGCTCGGTGCGATTTACCGCGGCGAGCCTTTTTCCCAGGCGATCGGGCGGTTTCCACAACATTTTCCACCGCTTTATATCGCCACCGTGAAGGCCAGCGAACGAACCGGCAATATCCGCGAAGCCTTATCGCGTTACATCGCCTATCAGGAAGAAATCGACCGCGTGCGCAAGAAAGTCGTGAGCGCCTCGATCTATCCCGCGATACTGATCATCGTGGGGAGCCTCGTCCTCGCATTTCTCATGTTCTACGTCGTCCCGCGCTTCGCCCGCGTGTATGAAGGCATCTCGGGCGATCTGCCGTTCTTTTCGCAGCTGCTGCTGGCGGCCGGACGTGCGGTTCAGGATCACGGGTGGTTGATCGGCGGCCTGATTGTGGCCGGCGCAGCATTCGGCGCGTATGGCCTGTCGCGCCCGTTGCTCCGCGCCTGGCTCAACGAGCGCTTGTGGCGGATACCGGCCATCGGCGAGCGCATGAAGATCTATCAACTCGCCCGCCTCTATCGGACGGTCGGGATGCTGCTGCGCGCCGGCATACCCGTCGTTCCGGCACTCGACATGGTTCGCGATCTTCTCGACACCCACCTGCGGGCACAGCTCGCGCACGCGAGGATCCTGATCGGTGAAGGACGCTCCATGTCGGCCGCATTCACCGCGACGGGGCTCGCCACACCGGTCGCGGCGCGCATGATGGCCGTCGGCGAACGGGGCGGCGAAATGGGCGAGATGATGGAACGCATCGCCCGCTTTCACGACGACGAGATCGCGCGTTTCGTGGATTGGTTTACGCGTGCATTCGAGCCGGTCCTGATGGCGGTGCTCGGCATCGCGATCGGTCTCGTGGTGGTGCTCATGTACATGCCGATATTCGAACTCGCAGGGAGCATACAATGAACCGTCCGGTGGATCCCGGTGTCGCTGTTTCGCCCGACGACCTGCAATGGGCGCGCGACGAATCCGCGCGTGGCGAGCGCAAGTTCATCGAGCTGCTCGAGGAGCGGCTCGCGTGCGGACCGACGGCGTTCGTCTCGAGGCTTGCGCTCACACTGCAGTTGCCCGCCGTGGCGTTGGACGACCTGCGCGCGCACGCTCCCGCCTTCGATCTCATTCCGTACGCCGATGCCACGCGGCGCAGTTGCATTGCACTGCGTGCCGCGGAGGGCGAGGTCTCGGTGGTGCTCGGCGATCCCTATGATAGCGACGTCCATGACTGGGTCGAGGACCGGGTTCCCGTGTCTTTTACGTACTGCGTGGCGCACCGGCTCGACATTCTGGCCTATCTCTCGCAGCAGGAGACCGAGTTGCGCGCGCTCGACGGTGTCGCGAGCGGCATTGGGGACCGCGGGGCGAGCCGGGAGGATGCGGAGGACATCTCCTTCGAAACCATCAGCGAGACCGACAGCACGGTAGTGCGCCTGGTGAATTCGACGCTCTATGACGCGCTCAAAGCCGGGGCAAGCGATATCCATCTGGAATGCAACGGTTCCGGCCTTACGATCAAGAATCGGATCGACGGCGTGCTCACGCTGGCCCAGTCGGTACCGGGCGTCGAACTCGCGGAGCAGGTCGTCTCCCGCATCAAGGTGATGTCCGCGCTCGACATCGCGGAACGGCGCGTCCCGCAGGACGGCCGCTTCAAGGTGCGACGGAGCGGGCGGGAAATCGATTTCCGCGTGTCGGTGATGCCGAGCGTCTTTGGCGAAGACGCGGTGCTGCGCATACTCGACAAGCAGTCGCTTTCCGACCAGCTGCGCGGCCTCACGCTCGACCAGCTGGGATTTACCGCAGGATTCATTCAGCGACTGCGCCGCCTCTATTCCGAACCCTACGGCATGATGCTCGTCACCGGGCCCACCGGCAGCGGCAAGACGACCACGCTGTATGCGGTCATGACGGAGGTCAACAAGGGGCTCGATAAAATCATCACCATCGAGGATCCGGTGGAGTACCAGCTCCCCGGCGTGCTGCAGATTCCAGTCAACGAGCAGAAGGGCCTCACCTTTGCGCGAGGACTGCGGTCGATATTGAGGCACGACCCGGACCGTATCATGGTCGGGGAGATCCGCGATCCTGAGACCGCCGAGATCGCAGTCCAGTCCGCGCTTACCGGGCATCTCGTCTACACCACGGTGCATGCGAACAACGCCTTCGATGTGCTGGGCCGGTTCATGCATATGGGTGTGGACCTCTACAACTTCGTATCCGCCCTCAATTCAGTGCTCGCGCAGCGGTTGGTACGGGTGATCTGCCGCGAATGCGCGGTCGAAGATCGTCCCGACGCAGCCGCGCTGAGTGAATCGAGGATCACCGGAACGGCGCACCACAACTACCGCTTCATGCGCGGACGCGGCTGTGCGCATTGCCGCGGCACGGGGTACCGCGGCCGCAAGGCGATCGGGGAGTTGCTCGTCATGAATGACGAGTTGCGCGAGCTGATCGTCGCCCGCGAACCGGTACGCAAGCTGAAGGAAGCGGCCGCCGCATCCGGAACGCTGGCGCTGCGCGGCGCGGCGCTCGAACTCGTGCGGGCGGGAGAAACGACACTGGAAGAAATCAATCGCGTGACGTTTGTCACGTAGGAGAACGATATCGCGTTGAGATCAAATACTCAGGAGGCATGACAATGAAGCAGTCCTTACGTGCAGCGACTGCGCTCGCCGCTTTTGTTCGGCGCGGCGCACGCCGCCCTGCGCCGATTTCGCATGGCATTTTAAAACGCATATACCGCTGCGGGTTCACCGTGTTCGGCGCGCGGCCCGAGCCCGTGCGTCGGCAGGCAAGACGTCCGTCAACCAGCCAATCATGGTCCGGGCAATGAACAATCTGGATTCAAGCATCGAGGCGACAGAACTCGCGCGCGCGCCAGCAGCACCGCTTTCGCCTGCGGCGGCAAAGCAGTCCGGTGACAAATCGGCGCTGCGTATCCTATGGCGCGACCATTTGCGCATCGGCCTGGAACCGCAGTGGGTAGCGGTTGCCGGATATCGCCGCGGATTGCGGCCAAGGCTCGTCCACGAGAACGTCATTCCATGTGATACGGCCGAGCAGGCGACATGGCGGGCAGCGGTGGACGCTCTTCCGGACGCGCTGGCAGGCATCCGGCGGAGCCGTCCAGCAGTTACCGTTGTGCTCTCGAATCATTTCGTCCGGTACGCGGTTCTTCCCTGGAGCGCCGCTCTCAAGACCGAGGCGGAATGGCTTGCACTGGCGCGCCATCGCTTCAGCAGCGTGCACGGCCCCATTGCGGAAAAGTGGACGATCCGCGTCGCGCCTGCTGCTCGCGAGCGCTCGCGAATCACAAGCGCGATGGACACTACGCTGCTCGACGCCATCAAGGACAAGATCAATGGCAAAGCGTATCTCGTCTCGGTGCAGCCGTATGTGATGGCGGCATACAACCGCCTGCAGCCGACGCTCGGACACGCGTCCTGCTGGCTGGTCATCGAGGAGCCGGACCGTCTTACGCTTGGGCTGATCCAGGCCGGGACGTGGCGCGCAATTCGAAGCCGGCGCAAACATGAAGCATGGCGGATGACGCTCCCCCGCCTGCTCGACCGCGAAAGCGCGCTTCTGGGACTTGAGGCGCCGTGCACGGAAGTCGCAGTCTGCACCTACGTCCCGTTCGACGATGAAATGCAAGGGGGCTACCGCTTGCGCGATGTCACTCTCCCGCCCCATGGGGCGGGGCACGACTGCCGACTCGCAATGGTGCTGGAGTGAGCGCGATCATGCCGACCATCGATCTCGATTTTCTGAAGACCCGCCCGACCGCGCCGTGGATCCGTTGGATACTGGTGGCCATCTGCTTCGCATTCGCGGCGGATGTTGGCGTCAGCTATTACAGAATCCGCCATCGGATCGCCCAAAATGAGGCCGGCCTCGCCGAGCTTCGGCGCACCGCCGACGGCGCAGCAAGTGCCGCATTGACGATGCGCGCCCCGACGGCGGAGGAAACGCAGGTCGCGCGCGATACCATACAGCGCCTCGCCATGCCGTGGGACAAGCTGTTTCGCGCGCTCGAGTCGGCGGCAAGCGGCCAGGTGGCCCTGCTTGCAATCGATCCCCAGGCGAAGTCCGGAACGGTGCTGATTTCGGGCGAGGCGGCGGATTACCGGGCGGCACTCGATTACGTCTCCGAACTGGGCCGAACTGGCGCGCTGGATCGCCCCCATCTCGTCCGGCACGAACGCAATCCGAACGGGCCGCTCAAGCCGGTGAGATTTTCCATTTCGGCAAGCTGGAGCAACCCCAAATGACCGCTTCCGATATTGTAGGACGCCTGCATCACGAGCTCGGCGTAGTCGGGCTGGCGTCGATTGCGGTTCTCGCCAGCGCGGTGCTGTTTCTCGTTGTCATGTTGAAGCCGCTCGAGGCCCGAAACGCGGACCTAGAGCGCCAGCTCGCATTGAATACGCGCGAGAATGCGACGACCGACGCCGCGTTGCTGCGCGCCTCCACCCCGTCTGCAAAGATGGCCGCTTTCTATCATTTTCTAGCGAGCGGTCGCCAGACCACAGACTGGCTCGACCGCCTTTATGCCGTGGGGAAGGATGCCGGAGTGGAACTGCAATCGGCCGAGTATCGGATGCAGGACACCGGCACCCGCATCGACCGCTACGAGGTCCGGGTGCCGCTCCGCGGGAACTACGCGCAGATCCGGACTTTTCTGAACAACGCGCTGGTCGAGATTCCCGTGCTGTCGCTCGATGAAGTCAGGTTCAAAAGAGAGCACGCAAGCGATGCGCAGGTTGAGGCGGAGGTGCATCTCACTTTTCACCTCGTCAAATCCGTAACACCGTAGCGACGGACGTAACCATGATCGCTTTCCTTAAAAGTAATATCTCGCCCCGAGCCGTCCTGGCGGTCGCAGCCATGACGCTCGTGGTATCGGTCGTAATGGGTCGCGAAAAGCAACCGCCCACGGTCGTCGCCCTTGCCGCGCCCGCAACCGCCCCCGGCGGACGCGCAGAACACGGTGGGGAGCTCGATCTGCAGAAGCTCGGCCGTTCGAAAAACGCCGAAGGCGTGCCCGATCTTTTCGCACCGCGCACACCGGTGTCGCCGCCTGCGCCCGAAGTCGTGAACACGCAACCGCCGTCACCGCCGCCGGCCCCCGCTGCTCCGCCGCTGCCGTTCACCTACCTCGGACAGTTCATCGATGGTGCAAAGACGGAAATCTTCGTCGCACGCGGTGCAGAACACTACAGCGTGGAAAAAGGCCGGACGATCGAGGGCCAGTACCGGGTGGAAAAGATCACGAAGACGGCCGTCACTTTCATTTATCTACCGTTGGGCACGCGGCAGAACCTCGCGATTCCCGAGCTGAAATAAGGATTGCCATGAAACGACATGCCTGGAAGCTGCTTATGGCGCTCGCCATCGCCGGATGTGCCACCACGAATCCGGCCTTCATGGAAGGCAGGACGCTGATCGAATCGGGAAACGTCGAGCAAGGGCTCGCACGCGTGGAGGAAGCAGCCCGCGCCGAGCCGACGAATCAGGAATACCGTGCCTATTATTACCGGCAGCGCGATCTCGCGGTTCAGCGCTACCTCATGCTTGCGGAAGGCGCCCGCGGCGCCAATTCATTCGACGCCGCCGAAACGGCCTACCGGCGCGTGCTTGCGCTTGATCCGGCAAATGCGCGTGCAACGGCGGGGATCGAAGCGCTCGGCCTCGAGCGCCGGCATCGCACGCTGCTCACTGAGGCGGAGGCGCTGCTCAAGCAGGGCGATGCCGAGGCCGCCCATGCGAAAGCCCGTGAAATTCTCGCGGAGAACTCCAATCACCGCGATGCGCAGGCGCTCATCCGCCGCATCGAACAGCAGAGCATGAAGGCCGCGAGCGCCACGCCGCAGCTGAGCGCAACGCTGCGCAAGCCGATCACGCTGGAGTTTCGCGACGCGCCCTTGCGCTCGGTATTCGAGCTGATCTCGAAGCACACGGGCTTGAGCTTCATCTTCGACCGCGACGTCAAACCCGATGTCCGAACCACCGTTTTCGTGAAGGACACCACGATCGAAGACGTGATCCGCTTCGTGCTCGTTACCAACCAGCTTGAACGCAAGGTGCTGAACGAGACGACATTGCTGATTTATCCCAATACCCCCGCCAAGACACGCGACTACAAGGAACTCGTGGTAAAGAGTTTTTATCTTGCCAATGCCGATGTGAAGCACACCGCCAATATGATCCGGGCATTGGTGAAGACGAGAGACATGTATATCGACGAGAAGCTCAACCTGCTCGTGATCCGCGATACGCCCGAAGCGGTGCGCATCGCCGAGCGATTGGTGGCCAACCAGGACCTCGCCGAGCCCGAAGTCATGCTGGAGGTCGAGGTCCTCGAAGTCGGCACCACACTGCTGTCGGAACTGGGCATCCGCTGGCCCGACCAGATCAGCGCGAGCCTGGTGGGCGCCGCGGGTGTGCCGGGGCAGATCACGCTACCCGAATGGCAAAACCGCAACTCCAGCCTGGTGCGGCTCTCGGTCACCGATCCTTTTCTCATCGTGAATCTGAAAAACCAGAACGGGCGCACCAATATCCTCGCCAATCCGCGCATCCGGGTAAAGAACAAGGACAAGGCCAAGGTTCATATCGGCGACAAGGTTCCCGTCATCACCACCACCGCCGCCGGTACCGGTTTCGTGTCCGAGTCGGTCAACTATCTCGACGTCGGGTTGAAGCTGGAGGTGGAACCGACCGTATTTCTCGAGGACGAGGTGGGCATCAAGGTCGGCCTCGAGGTGAGCAATATCGTGCGGGAAATCACCAGCAAGAGCGGCACCCTCACCTACCAGGTGGGAACGCGCACTGCCGCGACGACGCTGCGCCTGAAAGACGGCGAAACCCAGGTTCTTGCCGGACTCATCAGCGATGAGGACCGCCGCACTGCGGCCAAGGTGCCGCTGCTCGGCGATCTGCCCGTGGTGGGGCGGCTGTTCACCAACAACAACGATACCGCCAGCAAGACGGAAATCGTGCTGCTCATTACGCCACGCGTCGTCCGCAACCTGAAACGTCCCGGTATCCAGCTCGAGGAGTTTCCATCCGGCACGGAAGGCGCAGTCGGCGCCGCACCGCTTATGCTGCCCAATGCCCCGCAGACGGTCATCCGCTAGGAAGCGAAGATGGCCTTCTCCCGCCCCACGGGGTTTACCCTTATTGAACTGCTGATCACGGTGGCCATTGTCGCGTTGCTCGCGTCGGTGGCGCTGCCGCTGTCGGAGGTGGCCGTGCAGCGGGAAAAAGAGCAGGACCTGAGACGCTCGCTGCGCGAGATTCGAGGTGCGATCGACACCTACAAGCGCCACGTCGATGAAGGACGCATCAAACGCGCGGCCGACGCATCCGGTTATCCCCCGAGTCTCGTCCTGCTGGTCGAAGGCGCAGAAGACGTGAAGAGTGCGACACGCGCGCGGATTCGTTTCCTGCGGCGCCTGCCCCGCGACCCATTCTCGGGCGATCCCGAGGCCCCGGCGGAACAGACGTGGGGACTACGCAGTTACGACAGCCCGCACGATGCGCCGCGTCCGGGTAAGGATGTTTTCGACGTCTATTCGCTCAGTGCCGGGACGGGACTGAACGGCATTCCATACAAGGACTGGTAGACATGAGCATGCCATTGCCGAGGAAAGCGGGCTTCACGCTGGTCGAGCTGATGGTGGTGCTCGCGGTGATCGCCCTGCTGATCTCCATCGTCGCACCGCACTATGTCGGACGTATTGCCCGGGCGGAGGAAGCGGTGCTCCGGGAAAACCTCGTGCTCATGCGCGATGCACTGGATCGCCATTACGCCGATGCGGGCCGCTACCCGGCCTCACTGGAAGAACTGGTTGCCAAACGTTACCTGCGCGGTATCCCGAACGATCCCGTTACGCAAAGCAGCACGACATGGGTGGTGATCGCGCCGGACGATCTCAAGAAGGGCGCGGTATACGACGTGCGCAGTGGCGCCAAAGGCAACGGTGCGAGCGGCAAGCCCTATGCACAGTGGTAGGGGCGATGCCGCGCAACTGGGCTACACGTATCTCGCACTGTTGATTGCAGTGGCGGTGATCGGCGTGGGGCTGGTGGCGGCGAGTGAGGTATGGTCGCAAACCCGCCAACGGGAAAAGGAACAGGAACTGCTGTTCGTCGGAGAGCAATTCCGGCAGGCAATCGGGGCGTATTACGAACGCACGCCCGGAGCCGTCAAGCGGTATCCGGAAAAGCTGCAGGACTTGCTCGAAGACAAACGTTATCTCGCCAAACAACGCTATTTGCGGAAGCTCTTCGTCGATCCGATCACCGGTAAGGCCGATTGGGGCGTCGTGCCGGCGCCGGGCGGCGGTATCATGGGCGTCCACAGCAAGTCGGAGGAACGGCCGCTGAAAACGGCCAATTTCGGCGAAGAAAACAAGAATTTCGAAGGCGCCCGCCGCTACGCCCAATGGCGGTTCGTCTACCAGCCGGTGGTCAACCCGGTCCTGCAGGCGCCCACCCCGCTATCGCCCCAACGTTCGGTACGCTGAAGCCCCCGGGCGCCACGTCGCGGCACTCGGAGAGGCGGTCGCCGCGGAACTCAAAGCCGCGTTGCGGGGACGGGTCCCGGTTACGCATGCACCATCCAGCGATGTAGACGTCCCGCCCACCCCTGGCGCGACTTGCCGTGCGGGTTCCGCGAGCGACCAATTCCGAGCTTGAAGCATCCCCGTGACAGTCATGCGAATCAGTTGTGCGCGCTGGATGGGCGCTTTGAACTAGTGGGCACGACCATTTCGCGAGGTGCCACGATGCAAAGCGTGACGGCCTTGGCGATGGCCTGGGTGCGGTTCTGCACTTGCAGCTTGCGCAGGATCTTTCTCACGTGATCCTTCACCGTAAGGGGATTGATGCCCGGCGCCGCCCCGATCTCGATGTTGCGTTTGCCCTGATAGATCAGATGCAGAATCTCAGTCTCGCGCGCGGTCAGCACGCTACCGGACGTCATCCGTCTTCCTCCGTGGGCAACTCGATGCAGGCATGGATTCCACAAGTCGGGACACCGGACCCGTCTCACGCGGACCGGTGTTGCTGAACGGCGTATCCCCGCATCATGCGGTGCCCGCCGCGCAAAGACTTGCCCGACGGAGCCCAATATGACCTGGCTTTGTGACAGCTGTGTGAAATCGCCTCCCGCGACGGCCGCCACCCACGCCACGCGGGCCCATACGGCTTTGCTGGTCACGTTTTGGACGCCGAAAGACGCCGCGACGTCGGTCTCTCGGCTCGAAGGTTGCACGAGTTGTTCTGGCCGTTCTGCCGTTCAATCCCACAGCGTCGAGGATCAGTGTGTACGCCCGCAGCCGGCATCCGGATTAGTCCGATTGAGCTAGCGGTGTCTGTGCCCTCATGCATTGCAGGAAACATCGGGCACTCTATGCTCTCATCTCCCAAATTTTCCAACTCAAAGCGGGAATTTACCCAATGAACAGGGAAGAGATGATTCGCCGGCTGGTTTCGTATTCGGTAGATGCGGCACTTAAAGAGCCGCAGTCGTATTGGCTGCAGGAGTTGTTTGAAAAGGGCTTTTCGGGTTATCGCAAATTTTCGTACAGCAAGTTGAAGCGCGAGCTCGAACTGCGCGGGCTGGGCGATCTCGATGACGAATACCGCGAGGACGATGACGAGGACTTCATTCCTGAAGAGGTGTCCGAGTCGATCTCCGGCTATGCAGACCATAGCCGCGAGGCGGAGTGAATCATGCCGCAGGCTTCGTTGATCTGAGCGCGCGCCCGTGCCAGTCGCAAACGAAATCCAGCCACGACTCTTCCCCAGCCATCTCGCTCCCGCTGCGCTGGTGTGGATGGTGCTGGATCCGCTGATCGCCCTGTGCATGCTCGCCGCCTGTGCGCTGGCGCTGGACGGCCCCTTCGACGGACGTTATCTCATCCTCTCGCTGCTGGTCTTTTCCTTCACCTTTCCCGGACAAGCGAGGGTGGGCTTCAACAGTTGGAGCGCGGCCCGCGCGATCGCCGGCTACTGGACCGCCATTGCACTGCTCCTGCTGCTGGTCGGATTGGCAACCCAGACGCTGCACGTCTTCGACCAGCGTGCCCTCCTTGTGTGGGCAACGGCAACACCGGTAGCGCTCTTCGCCGCGCACCGGCTGGTACCCGTGCTGCTTCCGCGGCTGCTCGCGGCCGAAGGCCTGCAGCGCGTTGCGGTTATCGCCGGTGCAGACGAACTGGGCCGCCGGCTGGCCGGCCAGCTTCGCAATACTCCGTTCCTTGGAGTGCGCTTCGTCGGCTTCTTCGACGATCGTGCACCCGCCCGGACCGGAAATGGGACTTCCGATGCGGTCCTCGGCACGCTGAGCGAGATTCCGCGCTACGTCAAAGCGCATCAGGTCGACATCATCTATATCACGTTGCCCATGGTGTCTCAGCCGCGAATCGTGAAGTTGCTGGACGATCTCCGCGACACAACGGCCTCGATCTACTTT
>DATFGD010000296.1:0-3489 GCA_035249725.1 Burkholderiales bacterium | reverse complement strand
CGCCTCCGCCACCCGCCCGGCGGCGATATTGAACGTCGCCGGATCGATGTCCACAAAAACGGGCCGCGCACCGGTCTGGGAGATGGCCCCGGCCGTGGCGATGAAGGTGAAAGGCGTCGTGATCACTTCGGCGCCCGGTCCTATACCCGCCGCACGCAAAGCCAGATGCAGGGCGTCCGTTCCCGACGCCACGGACACCGCGTGCCGCACATCGCAATACGCCGCCACTTCGCGTTCGAAGGCCGCGACCTCGGGCCCCAGCACAAACTGGCCGGAACGCACCACGCTTTGAATCGCCGCGTCGATCTCCGCCTGCAGATCCTCGTACTGCGCGTGCAGATCGACCATGGGAATTTTCATGCGCTGCGCCCCGCGGGTGGCCACGCCTGGCCCATGCCGGCACTGATGCGCAGCGCCACCTCGAGTGCCCGCCTGCCGTCCGCGCCGCTCACCACCGGCGGGGTACCGTTCCGAACCGAGTTCACGAAAGCGCGCACCTCTTCCAGCAGCAGATCCGCCTGCGGAAAGGTCCTTTCTTCGGATGCGAGCCGCGCCGCCCCTTCGCCATCCCGGCGCCGGCGCCAGCAGACAAACTTCGGGTTGTGCAGATCGATCGAAAGATAGGCGTCTTGCTGGAACACGCGCACCTTGCGCAGCGCCTTGTCACTGACGCGGCTCGCGGTCACGTTGGCCACGCATCCATTGGCAAATTCCAGCCGCGCGTGGCCGATGTCCACCTCGTCGGTCAGCACGGGGAACCCGATCGGCCGCACATCGGCGATTTCGCTCTGGACCAGATTGAGGATGATATCGATGTCGTGGATCATGAGATCGAGCACGACGTCGACGTCCGTGCCGCGCGGCTTGAACGACGCAAGCCGGTAGGATTCGATGAACAGCGGCTTCTCCAGCACCTGCTGCAAGGCGAGCACCGCGGGGTTGAAGCGCTCCACGTGCCCCACCTGGAACACGCGGCCTTTTGCCGCGGCGAGCTCGATCAAAGCCTCGGCTTCTTCAATCGTCCGCGTTACCGGCTTCTCCACAAGGATGTGTACGCCCGCTTCCAGACAGGTGCGCGCGACGCTGTAATGCCGCTCCGTAGGGACGACGATGGACACCAGGTCCACTGCGCCGAGCAGGGAACGTACGTCGTTCACTGCGCGGCAACCGCATTCCCGGGCCACTTCCTGTGCACGTGCGGAATCTTCGTCGACTACGGCAACAAGTTCGACGTCCGGCAGCGCAGCATATTTCAGGGCATGAAACTTTCCCAGGTAACCAACGCCGATCACCGCAGCGCGCAGCGGCATCATTGCGCCATCGTCCCGGAAAACAAACGCCTCGCGTCAGCTTGCGGACGCGCGCACGACCTGGAACAATCGATCTCAGCCTTCATGTGTCCTCATTTCAGGCGTTTCAACGCCGCCGGGCACTTTATACCGGTTATAACCCCAGAGGTACTGCGCGGGACAACGCCGCACCAGCGTTTCGACCGCCCGGTTCAGCGCCGCCTCATCGAGTCCTGCGGTCGGCATGCGTTGCAGATGCAGATGGTAACCCCGACCGTCACGCAGCCGTTCCGCGAATGCCATGATGATTGCGGCACCTGTGGCTTTCTGCAGCCGGCTCACGAGCGTCATGGTGTACGCCGGTCGCCCGAAGAATCCGGCCCACACGCCTTCTCCCACGCCCGGCGTCTGGTCCGGCAACAGCCCAACGGCCTCCCCACTTTTCAGCGCCTTGTAAAGCATGCGGACGCCGCGCAGATTTGCCGGCGCCACTCGCGCACGCCAGCGCTGCCGCCCGGCAATCATGAGCGGCTCGAGCCACCTGAGTTTGGGCGGGCGATACATGACCGTAATCGGCAAGCGCTGCGCGCCATACAGCGCCGAAATCTCGAAACAACCCAGGTGCGGCGTGAGAAAAATGACGCCGCAACCTTCGCGTTGCGCCTGCTCCACCACGTGCCACGCGTTGCATGTGACCAGACCGGACACTCGATCATCCGATCCGAACCATACCAGGATCAGCTCGGTCACTCCTTTGCCGGTTTCGGCAACGACTTGCCGCAGCAAAGTGCGGCACGCGTCATCGTTGCACACGCCGCTCGCCCTGAGATTTTCCCTTATATGTGCAGCGTACACGGGGGACAGCCAGTAGGCCAACCAGCCGAGCGCCACGCCCGAGCAGTGCAGCCATTTGAGAGGCAGCCGCGCAGTCAGCCGCAACACCGGAACGACCATGAATTCGATTTTATGGAGCGGGGTTGTGTGATATTGTAGGCGGCTTCTTGGAACTTCCGAAATCAGAATAATGAGCGATTTTCTCTTTACCTCTGAGTCTGTGTCTGAAGGTCACCCTGACAAGATCGCGGACCAGATTTCCGATGCCGTGCTCGATGCCGTACTTGCGCAGGACAAGCACGGGCGCGTCGCCGCCGAAACAATGGTCGCCACCGGCCTTGTCGTCATGGCTGGCCAGATCACCACCCGGGCCGTCGTGGACTACGGCGAACTTGCCCGCGAGGTCATAAAACAAATCGGATACGACAGCTCGGAGGTCGGTTTCGATTACCGCACCTGCGCCGTCCTCACCGCATTCGACAAGCAGTCCCCCGACATCGCGCAGGGCGTGGATGAAGGAAAAGGCCTCGATCTCGAGCAGGGCGCCGGCGACCAGGGTTTGATGTATGGGTTTGCGTGCGACGAAACGGCGCAATTGATGCCCATGCCGATCTACTATGCGCACCGCCTGATGGAGCGCCACGGCGAGTTGCGCAAAGACGGGCGGCTGCCGTGGTTGCGTCCGGACGCCAAGTCGCAGGTCAGCGTGCGCTACGTCGACGGCAAGCCGCATCACATCGATACCATCGTCATTTCAACGCAGCACAGTCCGGACATTTCGCACGAGCCGTTGACCGAAGCGGTGATCGAAGAGATCGTGAAACCGGTGCTGCCCAAAAACATGGTGACGAAGGACACGCGCTTTCTCATCAATCCGACGGGCCGCTTCGTCATCGGCGGGCCGATGGGGGATACCGGGCTCACCGGTCGCAAAATCATCGTCGATACCTACGGCGGCTACTCGCGTCACGGTGGCGGCGCTTTCTCCGGCAAGGATCCCTCCAAGGTGGACCGCTCCGCGGCGTATGCCGCACGCTATGTGGCGAAAAACGTCGTGGCAGCCGGGCTGGCGCGCAAATGCGAAATTCAGGTGGCGTACGCGATCGGCGTCGCGCGCCCGGTGAGCGTGCTGGTGGATACCTTCGGCACTGGCAAGGTGCGGGACGACCGGATCGCACAGCTCGTGGAAAAGCATTTCGACTTGCGCCCGAAAGGCATCATCCAGTCGCTCGACATGCTGCGGCCGATCTACAGCAAGACCGCGGCATACGGCCACTTCGGACGCGACGAGCCCGAATTCTCATGGGAGGCCATGAACAAGGTCGCGGCCTTGCGGTCGGACGCCGGGTTATAGTTCCATCGGCGC
>DATFGD010000295.1:0-5010 GCA_035249725.1 Burkholderiales bacterium | reverse complement strand
GGCCGTGCGCGCTTCACCGCGCACACCTCGTTCATCGATCCGCAGACACCCCCGGGTGCACCCCCACGCCAGAGCATCGAGGCCCGCGCGCTCGCTTTTTTCTAGGCGTAAGTCCGAAGACTGTCGCCGCTCGGGCCAGGGCGGCTGGCGCCGGCGATCGGCGGTTACACGACGTCGAACTCGTGTCCGTAGTAGCGCAGTTTTCCCGGTCCGCGCTGTTTCGCCTGGTACATCGCGGCATCGGCGTTCCTCAAAAGCGTTTCGGGCTCGGTTCCGTCATGCGGGAAGAACGCCGCGCCGATGCTGCAGCTTACGCACACATCGGCGCTGTCAATCGGAACCGGCTCGGATATCGACTCCAGCACGCGTTGCAGGACCGGTGTTGCCGAGTCTCTATTGGGCAGATCCGGCAGGACCATGATGAACTCGTCGCCGCCGTGCCGTGACACGATGTCGCCTTCCCGGGTGCAGGAAGCGATGCGCGCGGCAATCTCCTTCAGCAGCCGGTCGCCGCCGCTGTGGCCGAACGTATCGTTCACCCACTTGAAGCGATCGAGATCGATGAACACCACCCCGACCAGGCGGTCATTGCGGGCGGCGTGTGCGAGCGCCTGTCTCAAGTGCTCCTGCATGAGGTTGCGGTTCGAGAGTCCCGTCAGTACGTCGTAGTACGCCAGCTCGTTCAGCCTTTCCTGCTTGGCGATGTAATCGAGGGCGAAGGAAATATCGGCCGCAACGTCGCTCAACAGCCGTGTTTCCTCCGTGCCGAAAAAGCCGGGCTGCCCCTCGTAGATCACCCAGAAGCCGATCACCGCGTCCTCGGATATGAGCGGCAAGGCGATCATCGAGCCGTAGCCCTGCTGCAATGCGCGCTCCTGCAGCGCCACGCGTGGCTCGTTCTCGATGCGGTTGACGACGATTTCCTTTCTCAGCCTTACCGCCTTTCCGATCACGCTGTGCTCGCCGAGCACCTCCGCCGGCCGGCGCATGAGTTCATCGACGTGGCCCGCATCGTGCCCGCTCCAGGCAACCGGGATCACGCTCGTCGTATCGGCGACCGTAAGGCCGACCCATGCCATCCTGAATTCGCCCCGCTCCACTGCGACGTTGCAGATTTCCTGGAACAGTTGCCGGCGGTCCCGGATTCGGACGATGCAGGCACTGATCCCGCTCTGCAGGGCGCGCACGCGATTCAACCGCGCCATCTGCTCATCGTGCCGCATGCGGTGACGCGATTCCTCCGCCTCGCGCACGGCACGGGTCACGACCGGCGGCAGCCGCACCATATTGCTCTTGAGCACGTAGTCGGTCGCCCCGTGCTTGAGCGCGTCGATAGCGCGTTCCTCGCCGATCGTGCCGGACACGAAGATGTAGGGAATATCCGGCCGCCTCTCGCGCACGAGCTTGAGCGCGGTGAGGCCATCGAAGCCCGGCAATGAAAAGTCGGAAAGGACGACATGCGGATCGAACTGCTCGAGCTGCTGCGCGAGATCGAACTCGTTGGCGACAACCCGGCTCTCGCATGCGATCCCCGCACGCCGCAGCATGCTCGTTTCAAGCTCAGCGTCGGCGGGCGCATCCTCGAGGAGGAGGACTCTCAGTACGGATTCCATCAGTGGTTCCACAGGGTCGGCGCCGGCGGGGTACATCAACGGCAACCGAGGCGGCATACGAAGTATGCTGCACGATATACGATGAAATGCCGCTCGCCAAGGCAGCAGATCACGGAAAATGTGTGGAGCCTTCCCGACAGGATGTCGCGCGATCTCTACATCGCCCGAGCTTCCGCGCAGGCCATGGGGCCGTGCCCACTCTGGCGCGCGACGCGCGCATACTCCGCGCCGCGTAATAACGGCGAGCTAGTCGCTGCCGGCGATGCCCGCGGCGGCGGGGCCGCCTTTACCGAGCCGTCTGAGGACCTTCACGCGCTGCACCGTGTCGCCGGCAAGGTGCGTCCACACCATCGCGTCGCGCACGAGCTTCTCGACCCGCGCGTTCATCATGCAGCCTTCCGCGCCGTGGATCTCCATGTTGAGACGCGTCACGCGCTGAATGACGTCGGTGGAGTAATTCATGACGAGACCGGCATTGGCGGAATGCTCCTTGCGATCGTGAAGCCACGCGACCCGCAGCACGTACGAGCGGAGCGCTTCCGTCAGCATGTGGATCTCGTTCAACTTGAGCTGAATCAACTGATGCTCCATGAGATACTTGCCGGCCCGCTTGTGGGAACGCGAGAAATGCATCGCCATTTCCACGGCGTCATCGCAGACGCCGAGCGCATTCGCCGCAAGCTCGAGATCCCCGAAGAGATCGCCACCGGTGGTATCACCGCGGCCGGCCTTTACCGAACCGGTGCCGACCTGTCCGACAACGTTGGCGTGCGGCACGCGTGCATTCTCGAATATGAGCTCGGCATTCTGGTAGAAGCGCCAGCCGCGCTTGTTGAAAATCTTGCCGATGCGAAATCCGGGCGTGCCCTTCGGCACCATGAACAGCGTCCCGCCCTCCTTGATGCTGACATCGGGGTTGGTGCGTGCATCGACGAAGAAGAGGGAACCCACGCTGCCGTTGGCGATGAAGCATTTTTCGCCGTTCAGTATCCACTCGTCGCCATTGCGCACCGCGCGCACCCGATAGCCGGCCTTGGGATCATCCTCCGGCGGCATGCGGTTGTCCGATCCGGCGTTGGGTTCGGTAATGCCGCGTCCCATCACGTAGCGGTGATCGGCGAGAAAAGGCTTCAGAAAACGCTCCTTCTGATCCTCGGTGCACGCCGACGCGATGAGGTGGCTCCACTTCCAGTTCTGGCTGAACGCCTTTGAAATCGCGCTGTCGCCCCTGGCGAGTTCCGCCATCACGAGCGCCTGGGACACGAAGTCCGCGCCGGGCCCGCCCCACTCCTTGGGCACCGCCAGCGTGCGGAAGCCCAGTTTCGAACCTTTTTCGATGATGTTCCAGTCCCACGGCTCGAATCCGCCCTCGATCTGGTCGCGTTCGAGAGACATCGGGCGAATGTCGTCCTGTGCGAACTTGCGCGCCTCCATCTGCCAGCCGCGCTGCTCTTCGTTGAGTGAAAAATCCATACCTGTTCCCGTCTTTCCCGTTATGCCGCCAACGGCCGCTGATAGCCGGCGACCGCCTCCGCGATCTGGAGCTTCGAAGCCGTGTCGGTCTCTTCCGAATGGAGAAATACCATGCCGTCATGGACGTACTTCTGCAGCGGCATATCGCGCATGACGCCCATTGCGCCAAAGCACTCGGCAGCGTACAGCGTCACATCGTGCACCGCCTCAGCCGTATGAATGCGCGCGATCGCATGCAGCGGAAGCGGCGCAACGCTGCGATCGGCGATCGCTTCGGGATGATCCGCGACCCACGCCGCTTTCCAGATCATCGTGCGCGCGAGTTCCAGTTTCATCGCGCAATCGGCAAGTTTTCCGCCGATCGCCTGGTGTTCGATGATGTTGCGCCCGCCCTGACGGCGCAGCTTGGCGTACTCCACCGCCGCCTCGTAGGCCGCGCGACCCACGCCGAGATTGACGGCCGCGAGCGGCGGATCACCGCGCACGGCGGGCACGCCGCGAGCGAGGTCCTGTCCTGCCTTTCCGAGCAGGCGAGAAGCCGGCACCCTGCAGTCCTTGAACACGACACCCGCGCCGGGCCCGTGGTGCCAGCGTATACCCGGTTCAGCGCCCGCCGCGGTGCCACCGATCGCACGGGTCGCATCGCCGACGCTCACGCCCGGCGCATCGCGCGGTACCAGAAATGTGCTTCGCGTACCGGCGGCTTCCGTGCGGGCGACGACAGCGAAGAGCTTTGCGATCGGCGCATTCGCTACGAATGGAGCCGTGCCGTTGAGGATCCACTCTGCGCCCCGCTTTGCCGCCGAAACTTCCGCGCTCGGGCTTTCCGTGAACGGCCGATGATAGGACCATCCGACCACCTCGCTGCGCGCGCCCGCCAGCGCGAGATGATACGTTTCGTCAGCCGTAAACTTGGACAGAAACTCGCGTGCTTCGGGACTCGTCGCGGGCCCGAAGATCTCACGTGCAAGCATTGCCGTCTGGCCCAGCGCCATGGCGAGATCCACATCACCGGCTGCGAGCTCTTCCAGCACGATGCACGTGGTGAGCGTGTCGGCGCCCGCGCCGCCCGCTTCCTCGGGAAGGGCCAGCGTGCGCAGGCCCATCTGCGAAGCCTTGTCGAGCAGTTCAGTCAGCAGCGGTTTTTCGAAGGGCTGAAGGCGATCCGGATGCAGGGCCACGGGCTTGATTTCACTCGCGACGAAGTCGCGTATCGTGTCACGGAACTCGAGTTGCTCCGCATTGAGATGGAGGCTGTACATGTCAGGCAGTTTTTCCCGGTTGTAGCCAGATGTTGGAGTGGCTGGGCAATGCGCGGCGCGCCGATCATCTACGAATCGCGATGCCGTCTCGCGCCGTCACGACGAAAACCGATCCGGCAATATAGCCGTATAGCGGGTCCGTGGGAAGGACAACGTCTCATCATATGGACCGGCGGGCCTGACGATACACGGCGGTCGTGTAGCGGCCGCGGCATGCCGTTCCGCGATACATGCCCTCGCTTACGAAGGGCATCACGATGCGGCCCGTGCGATCGATTGCGATCAGTCCGCCTTCCGAACCGAGCGCCACAATGCGGTCGAGCGCACGCCGCGCCGCCCACGCCAGCGTCTCGCCGCGATACCGCATGCGCGCCGCCACGTCGTACGCGACCACGGCGCGGATGAACGCCTCGCCGTACCCCGTGGTCGAGACCGCGCAGGTCGCGTTCTCGGCATAGAGGCCCGCGCCAACGAGCGGCGAATCGCCCACCCGGCCTGCCATCTTGTTGGTATATCCGCCGGTCGAAGTCGCAGCCGCCAGATTGCCGAAGCGGTCGAGCGCCACCGCGCCGACGGTGCCGTGCAGCTCGGCGGCACTCGGCTGTGTGCGAGACGCGTGGCGCTCGCGCGCCCGGGCGAACTCGAGTGCCCGAACGCGTTCC
>DATFGD010000294.1:0-2543 GCA_035249725.1 Burkholderiales bacterium | reverse complement strand
AAGGCGCCGTGGCCGGCAAGACCCGCGTCACCGGCATCGTGGACAAAGGCAAGGATAAGGGGGCGCTCGTCATGACCGCCTGCGATGTGCAGGACAAGTCGAGCGGCGAACTTCTGTGCTCGCTCTCTTCCACGACGTTCTGCCGTGCGGACGGTGGGTTCGGCGGACCCGCGGGCCCCGTGAAGTCGGTGCACCCGATTCCGGATACGCCGCCGCACAAGGCGTGCGATCTCCCTACGCTCCCCCAGGCGGCACTCATCTATCGGCTCTCCGGTGATTACAATCCGCTGCATGCCGACCCCGCCTACGCTCGGAAAGCCGGCTTCAGGATGCCAATCCTGCACGGCCGCTGCACGTTCAGCATCGCCGGGCATGCGATATTGAAGTCATATTGTGGCTATGATCCCGCGCGCTTTCGCAGCATGGCCGGCCGCTTCTCGTCGCCGGTCTATCCGGGCGAAACCATACGCACCGAGATGTGGCTCGAAGGCAATATCGTTTCGTTTCGTGCAACCGTCCCGGGGCGCGGCGTGACGGTGCTCAATAATGGGCGGGCGGAGATCGTCACTTGACACCACCCCGCCCGCATAGCGGGCACCCCTCCTCATCGGAGGAGGGGAAAACATATTTCTCCTCAGCGGCGGCGGGGAAGACATATTCCTGCTCATCGGCGGCGGGAAACATATACGCTTCATCGGCGGCGGGAACATATCCGCCTCTAAGTAGAAGGGTTATTTTTTCCCCTCCTACATTAGGAGGGGTGCCGCCGAAGGCGGCGGGGTGGTATTACGAGGGAGAGAGATGTGACTCGAGGAAACATGGTGGAAGGTAAAGTGGTGGTGGTAACCGGCGCGGGCCGCGGCATCGGCGCCGCGATCGCCAGGCTGATGGCGCAGGAAGGCGCGAAAGTCGTCGTGAACGACATCGGCGTTTCGCTCACCGGAGAAGGCGGCGATCAGTCGCCGGCGCAGCAGGTCGTCGAAGAGATTCGCAGGGCGGGCGGCGAGGCCGTGGCGAACTACGACAGCGTCGCGGAGTTTGCCTCCGCCGGGAAAATCATTCAGTGCGCCGTGGACCACTTCGGGCGCATCGACTGCGTCGTCAATAATGCAGGCATCCTGCGCGACGTCATCTTCCACAAGATGACCGAAGAAGACTGGGACGCGGTCGTGAACGTCATGCTGAAGGGCGCGTTCAACACGTGCCGTAATGCCGCAGACCACTTCCGGAAGCAGGAGAGCGGCAGCTTCGTGCACATGACATCCACCTCGGGGCTGATCGGCGCGATGGGACAGGTGAACTACGGCGCGGCCAAGATGGGCATGGTGGCCCTCTCGAAGAACATCGCGGTGGATATGCAGCGCTTCAACGTGCGGTCCAATTGCATTGCGCCGGTTGCGTGGACCCGCATGACGGCTTCCATTCCCGCAAAGGATCCCGCCAGCGCAAAACGCGTCGAGCAGCGCAAGCAGGTCACCGCGGAGCACAACGCGCCGCTTGCGGTTTTTCTGGCGAGCGACGCGGCGAAGGACGTCACGGGACAGGTGTTCTCGGTGCGCAAGAACGAAATCTTCCTCATGAGCCAGCCGCGGCCGCTGCGTGGAATACACCGTTCCGAAGGCTGGACGCCGCAGGCCTGCGCCGAACACCTGCTGCCCGCGGTCAAGTCGTGGTTCTTTCCTCTTGACCGCACCGCCGACGTCTTCAGTTGGGATTCGATATAGCTTTAATGAGCAACGGTCCTACTCGGCGCATCGTCCAGCACGGTGAGGTGCAAATCGAGGTGTACGCGCGCGGCACGGGCGCGCGCATCGTCATGCTGCCTTCGCTCGGACGCGGCGCCACCGACTTCGACGAGATCGCGGATCGCATTGCCGCTTCCGGTTACCGCATCCTGTGTCCGCAGCCGCGCGGCATCGGCGCAAGCCGCGGACCGCTCACCGACATTACGCTGCACGATTACGCGGGCGATGTCGCGGCGGCCATCGACGACGACGGTGGTGAGCCAAGCTTAATCGCCGGCCATGCCTTCGGCAATTTCGTGGCGCGCGCGACGGCCGCCGACTATCCGCAGCTCACGCACGCCATCGCGCTGCTGGCCGCGACCCATGTCTGGCCGCTTCCGCACGACGTGCGCGATTCGATCAACAAAAGTCACCAGATGTCTCTGCCCGATGAAGAGCGCATCCGCCATCTGCAACACGCGTTCTTTGCGCCGGGAAACGATCCGCGCGTCTGGCTCGGAAGCTGGAACGAAACGGTGATGCTGGCCGAACGCGCCGCTACAGAAGCGACCCCGAAAGCAGAATGGTGGACCGCGGGCACGGCCCCTGTCCTCGATCTCCAGCCCGAAAACGATGTGTGCACGCCGGCTGCATCGCGCAACCGCTATCGCGCGGAATTCGGCGCGCAGCGAGTAACGATAGTTTCCATCCCGAACGCCGGACACGCGCTGCTTCCAGAACAGCCAGCTGCCGTAGCGGACGCACTGATCGCGTACATGAAGCAGATCAAAGCGTGACCCTGACCGCATCGTGGACCCG
>DATFGD010000293.1:0-2062 GCA_035249725.1 Burkholderiales bacterium | reverse complement strand
GCTTCAGAGCCGGCCCGCCGCGCTTCTGTGCGAGCGCTGAAAGGCCTTCGACGTCGCGCACGCCGCGCCACAGCGCGAGCAGCATGGTCTTGGTCGCGTCGATCACCGAGCCGCCGCCGACGGCGAGCAGATGGTCCGCTTCGACTTCGCGTGCGAGCGCCGCACCGGCGATCACCGCTTCGCGCGGCGAATGCGCACGGATCGCGTCGAACCGACCCACGCAGCGATCGCCCAGAGCCGATGTCACATCCCGGCTCAGGCGACTGTTCACAAGCGAGCGCGTCGTGAGCAGCAGCACGCGCTTCGCTGCGACGCGTTCCATCTCTGTGCGGACGGCATCGGCCGCGGGCTTGCCGTGTATCACGCGCTCCTGCGCCGTCCACTGCACCGTGCCTGTCAACATGCGGTCCTTCTCCTATGTTTGGTGTCTTAAGTTTGCAAGGATATGCGATTATGAGTTCGTTTCGGCGTCTTGCGGCGTCCTGTCGTCTCGCAGCACCCCGTTGATCTCCGCGCCGAAGATCAGCGTGACCGCGCTCACGTACAGAAAAACGAGCGTCGCCACGAGTCCAGCGAAGCTGCCGTACACCAGCGCGAGTTTGCCCAAACTGCGCAGCGTGTAGGAGAGGATATAAGCGGCTGCGACCCACATCAGCGCGCCCACCAGCGCGCCGGGCAGCACCGTCAGCAGCCGCTGCCGGATATCGGGCAGCCACCCGTACATCGCGGCATATACCATTGTCAGTACGAAGAACGCGAGTGCGTAACGGACGCTGTCCCACACCCACGTCGCTTCAGCGCCGCCGCCGACGGCCTTGTCGAGCGCAGTCCAAAGGTAGGGCAGGACGATGATCGAAGCGAATGCGAGAACAGTACCGACAGTGCCGATCACGGTGAAGAGCGTGACCTTGATGCGCGCGCCCCAGAACGACAGGCCCTTATCGACACCATAGGCTTTGTTGAGCGCGGTGCGTATCGCCTGCATTCCCGAAGAAGCCGTCCAGATCGTGAAGATGACGCCCACCGCCAGCAGCGCCCGGTTGCGCTGGGCGAGCACCTCATCGACAACGGGTTGCAGGGTATCCGCTACGGCCGGCGGCGCAAACGACAGGATGCGGCTTACCAACTCAGCAGCAGCGCCGGGCTGGCCGATGTATCCGGCGGCCGCTGACAGGAAAAGTAGGAGTGGGCACGACGCAAGTACTGCCGAAAACGCGACACTGCCGGCGTGGTTCGCGCTCTGATGGCGGATATAGTTCTGGAACGCCAGTACGAATACCCGCAGCCCGGGCACAGCATCACGCACACGGCACAACCGCGTCACGAGTTCACGCCAAAGGTTCACGGCGTTTTCAACCGCAAGCCGTCACGTGCGTATGACGCCATGCGCGCAAGTGAGCTAAATGTATTAATTGTTCCTTGTGCTCGGCACGGAGCGCGAGCACACTTCAAGCCGCAACTTCGTTCCTTCTCCGTTTGCGTTTCCATGGACATCACCTCTTCATCTGAAACATCCGCCCCGCCTGGCCGTGCGGCCGTAGCGGACTCGGTGCTGGTCGAGCAGGTCAAATTACTTTATGCCAATTTGCCCGTGTCCCAATCAGTGGCACTGGTGAACGGCCTCGTGCTCGCGATCGTGCAATTCAGCGTTATCGAAAGGCGCCAGCTCGTGATCTGGCTTGCGTGCCTCACCGTTGTTACGCTCGGGCGGGTCGGGCTCGGATTCGTCTTTGCGCGTGCCTCCGCATCGGCGGAAAACATATTGCGGTGGCGTGCTTATTTTCTCGTCGGCGCGGCCGCTTCGGGGCTGGTATGGGGTTCCACAGCCCTGTTCTTGTATCCGCCAGACTCCGTGGTTCACCAGGTATTCATCGCATTTGTTCTCGCCGGTATGGTAGCCGGTTCCGTGACGCTGCTGGCACCGGTGTTTGCGGTGTTCGTGCTGTTCGCACTCGGTGCACTGGTCCCGCTCATCGTGCGCTTTGCCTTCGCGGCCGATGAGATTCATTACGCAATGGCTGCCATGGGAACAGTTTTTCTGGTTGCCATGCTGGCGGTCGGG
>DATFGD010000292.1:0-2363 GCA_035249725.1 Burkholderiales bacterium | reverse complement strand
GCACCGGGCTTGGCCCGGGCCAGTGCCAGCAATTCCTTCACCGACTTCACCGGCAGCGAAGGATGGACGACCAGTATGTTGGGCTGGCGCCCCGCGAGACTCACCGGTTCGAGATCCTTCAGCGTGTCGTACGGCAGCTTCGAATACAGCGTGACGTTGACCGCGAGGCTCACATTGTTGATGAGCATCGTGTAGCCGTCGGGCGGCGATTTGGCCACGATATCGGTGCCGATCGTCCCGCCCGCGCCGCCGCGGTTGTCCACCACGACCGGCACGCCGAACCCTTCATTGAGCTTCTGCGCTACGACCCGCCCGAGGATATCGTTGCCGCCGCCCGGGGCGAAGGGCACGACAAAGCGGATCGACTTGGCCGGATACGTTTGAGCCGTCGCAGCGCCCGAACCCGCGAATGCCGCTGCCGCGATCAACATGTGAGCGAGCCGGCGCATCGTACGTCCCCGACCCGTTACTGCAGCGGCAGTTTGGCCGCGCGCACGACCTTGGTCCATTTGGCGATTTCCGTTTTGAGGTATGCCGAATATTCTGCGGGCGTGGAGGCGAGCGGGTCCATGCCCTGCGCGATATAGCGCTCGCGCGTCTTGTCGGATTTGAGCACGCCCACCGCAGCCTTGTTGAGCTTTTCCACGATCGCGCGCGGCGTCCCGGCCGGGGCGAGAAACCCGTACCACGTGCTGTACTCATAGCCGGGAAAACCCGATTCGGCGACGGTCGGCACGTCGGGCAGGGTTTTTGTGCGCTTGGTGCTCGTCACCGCGTATGCGCGCAAGCGATCCGCGCGGACATGCGGCAGCGCCGAGGCATAGGTGGAGAAGAACACCGAGATCTGGTTGCCGAGCAGCGCGGTGAGGGCAGGCCCGGTTCCTTTGTAGGGCACGTGCACGAGATCGAGCTTGCGCGACATCATCAGCATCTCCATCGCGAGATGGGTGCCGGCGCCGATTCCCGCCGACCCATAAGTCAGTTTGCCGGGCTGCGCTGCCGCCAGCGCCAAAAATTCCTTGAACGATTTCGCGGCGAGCGAAGGATGCGCGACCAGGATGTTCGGCTGATCGGTTACGAGCGAAATCGGTATGAAGTCTTTTACCGCATCGTAAGGCAGCTTTTTGTAAATCGCGGTATTGAACGCCATGCTGATATTGCCGAGCAGCGTGGTATAGCCGTCGGGGTTGGCCTTCGCCACGATATCGGTACCGAGTATGCTGCCGGCGCCCGGCCGGTTATCGACGACGAGGGTCTGACCCAGCGCTTCGGTCAGTCCGTCCGCGAGCACGCGCGCCGAAATGTCGCTGCCCCCGCCGGGTGCAAACGGCACCACCATGCGTATCGGGCGATTGGGATAGGTCTGCGCGTTTGCTGCGAACGCCGTGAATCCTGACGCGACCAGCAAGGCGACAACAACACGCAACATCATTTCCTCCTCGTTATGGGTTCTCTGAACTTTCCTGTATCGCCCGCCGGCTTGTCAACCGGCGCATTCCACTCAAGCGGCCTTCTGCTGCGTCGCTTTGCTCGCTGGCGCCGCCGCGAGGTAATCCATGGCAGCGACTACGCCGCCTTTCCGGTGCGGCACGCCGGCGAGCGCGAGCCCCATTTCCACGCCGGCCAGCGTGCCCATCAGCATGAGATCGTTGAAGTGACCGAGGTGGCCGATGCGGAACACTTTGTCGCGCAGCTTGCCCAGTCCCGACCCGAGCGACATGTTGAAACGCTCGAGCACGATGTCGCGGAAGCGGATTTCGCTGTGGCCTTCCGGCATCAGCACTGCAGTGAGCGAACTCGAGTATTCCGCCGGCTCGAGGCAAAGCACTTCCAGGTTCCAGGCGCGCACTGCACGGCGCGTGGCCTCCGCATGGCGATCGTGGCGCTTGAAAACGTTCTCGAGGCCCTCGTCTTCGAGCAGCATCCTGAGTGCCTCGCGCAGTCCGTAGAGCAGGTTCGTCGCCGGCGTGTAGGGGAAAAAGCCGTTCCTGTTGTTGGCGAGCATCTCGTCCCACGACCAGTACGAGCGCGGCAGCTTTGCCGACTTGGAAACCTCAAGCGCTTTATCGCTCACCGCATTGAACGACAGGCCGGGGGGCAGCATCAGCCCCTTTTGCGAGCCCGCGACCGTCACATCGACCCCCCATTCATCGTGGCGGTAATCGATGGAGGCGAGCGAAGAGATCGTGTCCACCATGTAGAGCGCCGGGTGTTTCGCGCGTTCGATCGCTTTGCGCACTTCGCCGACACGGGTGGCGACGCCGGTCGACGTTTCGTTGTGCACCACCATCACGGCCTTGATCGCGTGCGCCTGGTCTTCGCGCAGACGCGCCTCGACCTGCGCGGCATCCACGCCGTGACGC
>DATFGD010000291.1:0-2140 GCA_035249725.1 Burkholderiales bacterium | reverse complement strand
GCCGTCGAGAGGAGAAAGAGCGGTGAGAGGGGTCAGCGCCATCGGCCGGTATCGGAACGCAGGCAGGATTTTAACATACGGGGCATGCGAACCACGCCTGCACAATTGAACGTGCGTTGCGATTGAGCCTAGAATCCGTTGCCAGCCATATCGAACGAGGTCGAGGAATGAGAGGTGTAGCGGTAATGACAGCGCTTGCTCCACTGCTGCTGATGGCCGTGGCAGGAAACGAGGCCAATGCGGCCGCGCCGGCGTGGAAGCCACAGAAGAACGTCGAGATCGTCATCCCGGGCGGCGTCGGCGGCGGTCAGGACCGCACCGCACGCATCCTGCAGAAGATCATGCAGGAGGGACTCGTGCCGACGTCCGTCACGGTGGTCAACCGGCCGGGCGGCGGCGGCAACCTCGCCTACACGTATCTCAATCAGTTCACCGGCGACGGCCACCATCTCGCGACGGCCACCGCCACGTTGTTGACCAACAACATACTCGGCGTGAGCCCGCTCAACTACACGCATTTCACGCCGGTGAGCGTGCTCTATGGCGAGTACATCGGCTTTGCGACGCAAGCGGATGGGCCGCTCAAGAGCGGCAGGGACATCATCGCGCGAGTCAAGAATGCGCCCGAATCCGTGACGTTCGCATTTGGCACCAGTCGCGGCAATGCCAACCACATCGGCATTGCGCTGGCCATGAAGGCGGCAGGCATCGATCCGGCCAGAATCAAAGTCGTGGTCTACAAGGCTTCGATCGAGGCCACCACCGCGCTCATGGGCGGGCACGTGGACGTAGTCGCCACGCCGATGTCCACTTATTTGCCGGTACTCGAGTCGGGCAAGATACGCATCGTGGCGATCGCCGCGCCGAATCGGGTGGGCGGACGCTATGCGCAGGTCCCAACCTGGAAAGAGCAGGGATACGACGCCGTGATGCCGAGCTACCGCATGTTCATCGCCGCGCGCGGACTCGACGCCCCGCAGCGCCGTTATTGGGACGGTGTCTTCGAGCGGATTGCGAAAAGCGACGCGTGGCAGAAGGAACTTGCCGCGAACGAATGGCAGGGCGCGTATATGAACAGCGCGCAAAGCGTGAAGTACCTCGAAGCGCGCTACACCGAATACAAACGCATCCTCACCGAACTCAAACTCGCAAAATGACCCCGCCCGCACAGACCCTCGCCGATTTCGCCGTCGGCCTGAAATACGAAGACATACCCGCTGAAGTCGTCGAGCGGGCGAAAGACTGCGTCATCGATACGGTTGCCGCGTGCGTGTTCGGCGCCGAGCTGCCGTGGACCCGGACCGTCATCGGCTACGCGCAGCGCAACAGCGCGCCCGGCGAATGCAGCGTGCTCGGTACGCCGATCAAGGTGAGGGGGCCCTTTGCCTGCCTCAGCAACGGGGCGGCTGCGCACGCGTTCGAACTCGATGCGCTGTGCGAGCCGAGCGTCGGCATCCACCCCAGCGCAGCCCTCGCCGTGCCAGGGCTCGCCGTTTCACAGGGCCGCCGAATGAGCGGACGGGATTTCATCACGGCGGTCGTCGGGGGTTATGAACTTCTTTACCGCATCGGCGATGCGGCGCGCCATTCCATCGAGAAAGTGGGATTTCACTCGCCGGGCGTAGTGGGCGTTTACGGGACGGTCGCGGTGGTGGGAAAACTCTTTGGCGTCGATGCTTCACAAATGGCGAATGGCTTCGGGATTGCGGGTTCCCTGAGCTCCGGGCTCATGGAGTTCTCCCGCTCCGGCGGCATGGTGAAGCGCCTGCATCTGGGGCGCGCGGCGGAGGGCGGATTCATGGCCGCGATACTCGCGCGCGACGGTTACACCGGCCCGGCGGAAGTCTTCGAAGGAAAATTCGGTTTCCTGAACGTCTATTGCCGGGACGCGGATGCGGCGCGGCTCACCAAAGCGCTCGGTTCGACGTGGCACGTCATGAAGACCAAGATCAAGCGCTATGCCTGTCATTCCACCGCCCAGGTGCCCGTGACGCTCGCCCTCGAACTCAAGGCAACGCACGGTCTGGCCGGCGAGGACGTCGAGCGCATCACTATCGCGGCGAACGAGAAAACCGTGACACAACACGCCATCAACGAGCCGCGCGACATGACGATGATGCAGTACAGCGTGCCGTTCTCG
>DATFGD010000290.1:0-4180 GCA_035249725.1 Burkholderiales bacterium | reverse complement strand
AGCTCTCGAGGTGGCAATGCCGCCACAACACCAGCTTCTCGAGCACAAAAAAAAGCAGAATGCCGAAGAGCACGGTTGCCGCCATCGTCTCGATGCTCTCGGCCCGGCGGAACGCTTCGGGCAGGATGTCGAGGAAGACCGCGCCGAGGAGCGCGCCCACTGCGTAGCTCACCAGCACGGCCACCTGATTGATGCGTGCATTGAGCGCGAACGCCGCCGCTGCGATGACGGAAAGCACGCCGCCGAGGAGCGTGGCGGCAAAGATCCATGTCAGTATGGTCATAGAGCGGCAGTGCGGATCGCGAGGCGCTGCGCAACGCCGCCGCGCGATGCATCAGCGTCGAAGGCCGGGAATTATACGCGAATCGGCGGTGCGTCTTGCGCGGTATATGCCATCAGCGTTCGCGCCAGATCAACGCGGCCATGCGACCGGTGATGCGGTCGCGCCGGTAAGAGTAGAAGCGCATCGGGTCGGAGACGGTGCAAAGGTCCCCGCCGTACACTGCGGTGACGCCGGCGCGGGCGAGCGCGCCGCGCGCCAGGCGATGGAGGTCTGCGCGCCACTTGCCGGCGCGCAACGGCATGAACGCGCCCGCCGTTACCGCATCCCGCGCGACGAACGCGTCACGGACTTCATCCCCCACTTCGAACGCAGTCGGCCCGATGCCCGGCCCGAGATACGCGAGCAGTTCTTCCGGCGCAGCGCGCGTCCGCTGCACCGTCTTCTCGAGCACGCCGCCTGCAAGGCCGCGCCACCCCGCGTGCGATGCCGCAACCAGGGTTCCGGCGCGATCGGTGAAAAGCACCGGCACGCAGTCCGCGACCATGATGGCGCATACCGTGCACGGTTGCCGCGCGACACTCGCGTCCGCGGGCAGCGGCCGTTCGATTGACTCGGCCTCGACGACTTGCGTGCCGTGCTGTTGGTCGAGCCAGGTGGGCTCCTGCGGCAAATAGCGCCTGAGTTGCGCGCGGTTGGTTTTCACCGCTTCGGGGTCGTCACCCGTGTGCAGGCCGATATTGAAACTGGCATAAGACCCTCGGCTCACGCCGCCGTTGCGCGTGGTGATAAACGCCTTAACGTGGGCAGGCGCAGGCCACTCGGGAATGATCCAGTCCGCGAGAAGGTTCATGCCGCTTGCCGCAGGCTCAGCAGCAGTCCATTCATATCCTGCGGTAGCGGCGCGCGCCATGCCCGCGAGCGGCGCGTGGCGGGATGGACCAGCACCAGTCTGGCCGCATGCAGCGCCTGGCGGCCGAATTGCGCAGTGCCACGGTTCTGGTGCGAACGCTTCCCGCCATAAACTGGATCGCCCACGAGCGGATGTCCGATCGACGCGAGATGTACGCGTATCTGGTGCGTCCGGCCGGTTTCGAGCCGGCAACGCAGCAGAGTCGCCGTACTGAATTGCTCCACGACCGAGTAATGGGTGATCGCCGGCTTGCCGCGCGCAACGACCGCCATGCGCGTGCGGTGGACCGGATGGCGTCCGATCGGGGCATCGACCATACCGTCGCGCGCGACGCGACCCTGCACAACCGCGAGATATTCGCGCGTCACGCTACGCGCCTGGAGTTGGCGCACGAGCTCGGCGTGCGCGGCGAGCGTTTTCGCGACGACGAGCAGCCCGCTCGTGTCTTTGTCGAGTCGGTGAACGATGCCGGCGCGCGGCAGTTCGCTCACCTGCGGCGCATGCGCAAGCAACGCGTTCAGCAGCGTTCCGGTCCAGTTCCCGCTTCCCGGATGGACGACGAAACCGGCCGGCTTGTCGATGACGATCAGCGTGTCGTCTTCGAACACGATTTGCAGCGGTATCGCCTGCGGCCGGTAAGCGTATTTCTGCGGGTCGGGTTCGGGAACGACGTCGATTCTTTCACCGCCATACACTTTTTCGCGCGGCAAGGCGGTGCGACCGTCCAGCGTAACCTGATTGCCCCGCACCCAGCGCGCGAGGCGGTTTCGCGAGAACTCGGGCAGCAGGCGGGAGAGCGCCTGGTCAAGCCTCAAGCCCGCGCAATCGTCCGGCACGGTGAGTTCGATGCGGGGTTTCGTCTCCGCGTTTACGCTATAATTTGCGGCGATGTTCTTCATTGTGCGACATAGTTTAACGAGATTGCCGGTGCTGTTGCTCGCGGCGGTGCTCGGCGCGTGCGGGCTCCTCCCCGGGGACGTGGACGAAACGCGCGGATGGTCCGCTGCGCGGCTCTATTCCGAGGCGCGGCAGAACCTCGATGGACGCGACTACGAGCGTGCGGTCCAGCTCTACGAGAAACTGGAGGCGCGGTATCCCTACGGGCGCTATGCGCAGCAGGCGCAGATCGAGATCGCCTACGCGTATTTCAAGGACGGCGAGACCGAATCCGCGGTTGCGGCCGCCGATCGGTTCATCAAGCTGCACCCGAATCATCCGAACGTCGATTACATGTACTACCTGAAGGGCCTCGCCAACTTCAACGACGATCTGGGCATACTCGGTTTTATCGGCGGTCAGGACATGAGCGAGCGCGATCCGAAGGCCGCGCGCGCCGCTTTCGACGCCTTCAAGGATCTCGTGCGACGCTTTCCGGAGAGCCGCTACACCCCGGATGCGATCGCGCGCATGAATTACCTCGTGAACGCGCTCGCGGCGCATGAAGTGCACGTCGCACGTTACTATCTCACACGAGGCGCCTATATTGCTGCGGCAAACCGGGCGCAGTACTCGCTGAAAACCTATCCGCAGGCGCCGGCCAACGAAGAAGGCCTGCTCATCATGGTGAAGGCCTACGATGCAATGGGAATGCCGGATCTCAGAAACGACGCCGAACGCGTCATGGTTAAGAACTTTCCGGACAGCAAGTATCTGAAGGGCGGGGTTGGCCGGGATTCGCGGTGGTGGCAGATCTGGAACTGGTAACGACGGCCGCTCGGGATAAGGTCAGCCTACTGCGAGGCATACGACGCCCGCAACCATGGTAAGCGCGGCGGTGAGCCGCCGCGCCGCTTCGCCTTCCGCCAGTAATTGCGTACCCATCGCCGTGGCGACCAGGATGCTGATCTCGCGCGCCGGCGCGATGTAGCTCACTGGCGTAAAGACCATTGCGCTCAGGACGAGTATGTAGGAGAGCGGGCACAGGATCGCGATCGCGACGATCGCGTTGCGGGACCGGCGCCACGTCGGCAGCAGCTCGTGCCTGGCATTCAGCGCCATCGGGGTCATGAGGGCAACGCGACCCAGGTTCGCAGCCCAGTCTTGGAGGATGGGCGGCACGAGATAGGCCGCTACCGCGATCTTGTCCACCACGGTGTAGCTCGCGATCACGGCACCCGTAAGGAGCGCAAAACCCACGGCGGGAAGGCTGCCGCGCTCGTGCAGTTTCCGCAGATTGCCCGTAAGCAGCACCGCTCCGCCACAGACCAGCAGTGCCCCCGTCAATGCAACCACCGAAGGCCGCTCATGGAGCAGCAGGATGGCGCAGACGACGGTGATGAGCGGGCCGCTGCCGCGCGCAAGCGGATAGACCAGAGAAAGGTCGCCATAGCGGTAGCCGCGATCGAGCAGCATGTAATAACCGGTATGCAGCACGGCACTCGCAAGCATCAGGCCGAAGTGCATCCATTCCAGCTTGGGCTGCACCCACCACACCACGCCTATGGCAAGCGGCGCGTACAGCAGGGCCGACAGCGCCGCGAACCACCACACGAAGAGTGTTCCCCCGCCCGAGCGCTTCAAAATGTAGTTCCATGTCGCGTGTACGCCCGCGGCGCCGAGGACCAGCGTGAGCGCAAGCGCGCTCATGACAGATGGCTTCTCATGACGGCATGGTATACCGCGTCCGCCGTACGTGAACGCACGGCTGGGCGTTTCGCGAATTTATTCAGTTTGCGAGTTCAGGCAGGGACCGGAAATGCGCCAGGGCTTCAGGATTGGCGAGCGCTTCGACGTTCTTCACGGGAAGCCCGTGTACGATATTGCGGACCGCAAGCTCGACGATCTTGCCGCTCTTCGTGCGCGGGATATCGGCTACCTGGATGATTTTGGCAGGCACATGGCGGGGGGTGGTGTGCGTGCGGATTTCGCTGCGCATGCGCTCGATAAGCGACGCATCGAGCACCCGTCCGTCGCGAAGGCGCACGAAAAGGACGATGCGCACGTCGTTGTTCCACTGCTGTCCGATCGCGAGGCATTCGACCACTTCA
>DATFGD010000289.1:0-3394 GCA_035249725.1 Burkholderiales bacterium | reverse complement strand
GGCGCCGGCTTGGCGGTGGCGGAACTGGGCGCGCTGGGCTATCGTGTGCTCACCGTGGCGAACACGGCAGTCGCATTTCACCGCGCCATGAAACAGACCTACGAAGCGATCGCGCGCGGCGAACCGAATCCGGTCATGGCTGGCACAACAGACAAGACGGAGCAGGCGGCGCTGCACCAGACCATCGGCTTCGATGCGCTCATCGCGATTGAAAAAGCGACCGTGGAGAAATAGCCGCTTCGAGCGCACGACGGGAAAGCGTCACACTCAGGACGAGTGCATGACACATCAACGCCCGAACGCGCCAAAATGGTCGAAGATCATCAGGACAGCATCAGAGTCCGCGCCACGATATAAGCAGGAAGGTGGAAGCATGACACGACGGGCAGGCCATTCATTGGGGATGATTTTGTTCTTTGCCGCAGCGTTCGGCGTGGGCATGGCCGAGGCGCAGCAGAATTATCCGGTGCGGGCTGTGCGGCTTGTTGTGCCGTCCTCGCCGGGCGGGGGAACCGACATCACCGCACGCATCATTGCGCCCAAGCTCGGTGAATATCTCGGACAGCAAGTCGTGGTGGAGAACCGCCCCGGTGCGGGAACGATGATCGGCGGCGAGTTCGTCGCCCGTGCGGCGCCCGATGGCTACACGCTGCTCATGGGCATCAGCACGCTCGCGATCAATCCCGCGATGTACAGAAAGGTGCCGTACGACGCGCTCAAGGATTTCGCGCCGATCAGCCAGGTGGTGGCTCTGCCTAACATACTGGTCACGCATCCTTCTCTGCCGGTGAAATCGGTGAAGGAGTTGATCGCCTTCGCAAAGTCGCGCCCCGGGCAAATCAATTTCGCATCGGCGGGCGTGGGGACCAACCCGCATCTCTCGATGGAACTCTTTCTTTCCATGGCCGGCGTGAAGATGATCCACGTCCCGTATAAAGGCTCGGGTCAAGGGGTGATCGATTTGATCGCCGGGCACGTTACGGTCATGACGCCCAGCATCCTGACCGCGCTCGGCTATGTGAAAAACAATCGGCTGCGTGCGCTCGGCGTGACGAGCGCCAAGCGCGCCGGCGGCGCATCCGACATTCCAACGATCGCTGAAGCAGGCGTTCCCGGCTATGAGGCCGTGCAGTGGTTCGGCGTGCTCGCGCCGGCAGGCACACCGCGCGAAATCATCGCGCGTCTCCATAAGGAAGTGGTGCGCACCGTGCAGACGCCGGACATCAGGCAGAAGCTCGTGAACGACGGCGCCGATCCGGTCGGGAGTTCCCCTCAGGAGTTCGCGGCCTTCCTGCGGTCGGAAACTACGAAGTGGGCGAAAGTGGCGAAGGACATCGGCATCAAGCCCGAGTAACGGCTCAAGCGTTCGCTCCAAGCGCCACTCGTGACCCATACGAACGTATGGCTTAAGGAGAACAGGCACCGTTCGATACTGAGCCGTTCATATTTCGACTTCGTTCACTCCGCTCAATACGAACGGTAGATAATAGGGCGGCATGGCGCTGACATTCTCGATCCTGAGTTCGCTCTGTTTCGGAATAGCGCTGGTGACCGGGCGCGTGGGATTGCGCTTCCTCGACGCGCGCTCGGGCGCTGCCATCAGCATTCCGACCGCCACGATCATCTTCGTCGTTGCCGCGCCGTTCGCGCTCGAGATGGACGCGTTCGATCTTCGCGCCGCAGCGTTGTTCGTGGTGGTCGGGTTGTTTTTTCCCGCAGTGGTCACATTGTTTACCTTTCGTTCCAACGAGGTGCTGGGCCCGACCGTCACGGCTGCGGTATCGGGCACTGCACCGCTGTTCGCGCTGCTCGGCGGAGCACTGGTTCTCGGCGAGCGCGTACCGGCGCAGGCGGCCGTATCGACACTCGGTGTGGTGGCAGGCATTGCGCTGCTTTCGTGGCGCCGCAATGGCGGGCCTCGAATGGGTTTTGTCGGATGGCGTTTGTTGTGGCCCGTTGCCGGGGCGGTGGTGCGCGGGATGGCGCAAGTAGGTGCAAAAGCCGGGTTGCTGCTGTGGGGGAACCCCTTTGCGGCTGGCTTGATCGGCTATGCCGTGTCCTCCGCGACGGTCGTGGGCGCGGACCGCCTTCGCTCAGGAAGAGGCGCTATCTCGCGAGACGCCGTGATCTGGTTCGCTGCAACGGGCATGCTGAACGGCAGCGCGGTCCTTCTGATGTACGCCGCGCTCAACACGAGCCCCGTATGGATGGTTGCGCCCGTGGTCGCCTCGTATCCGCTGATCACGGCGATTGCGAGCGCTGTGTTTCTCCGCGATGAGAAAATCTCGCTGCAGGCTGCGACGGGAGCGGCCCTCACCGTGGCAGCGATCGCATACCTGGTTGGCTCGCATGCATAAAAGCGGGGCAACCTATTGCACCCAGAAATGGGAAGACGACTATGAAACCGCGTATCACACTCATCACTCTGGGCGTCGATGACCTCGAGCGCGCACTGCGCTTCTATCGCGACGGCCTCGGCTTCAAGACCCAGGGCACCGTCGGGACGGAATTCGAGCACGGCGCGGTCGCATTCTTCGATTTGCAGTCCGGCCTCAAACTTGCGCTGTGGCCGCGAAAAAGCATCGCGCATGATGTGGCCCTGCCGGTGGGCGCTGCGAACCCGACCGAATTCACGCTGGGGCACAATGTCTCCTCGAAGGCTGAAGTCGATGCGGTGATGGAGCAGGCGAGAACAGCCGGCGCTGCGATCGTGAAACCCGCACACGATACCTTCTGGGGTGGCTATGCGGGGTACTTTCAAGACCCGGACGGGCACCTCTGGGAAGTCGCGTGGAACCCGCAGTGGGTCGTCGAGGATTGACGTGTCAGACCACGCCCGGTTCCCGGCCTCGTATTGCAGCTTGAAGGCTCGCGCAAGTTCTTCCACGCGCAGCCGCCACCCATGGGCAGTGTCGTAAGCGCATTCTTCAAAGTCTGCTCGAACGCGAGGAACTTGAGGATCGAGAGGTTGACCGACGGATGGAACCGCATTCCGCCCTCGTGAAACAGAGTATTGCCGGGCGAGCAGGCGGAATTATAATCGACGGGCCCTCGCACACCCTGTGCACTGTTGCGGGCACCGCAATCTAAGAGCCGACTCATGAAAGCCATCTGGAATAACGAGGTCATCGCGGAATCCGACGATACGGTCGTTGTCGAGCGCAATCACTATTTTCCGCGGAGCGCGGTGAACGACAGGTATCTGGAGCCCAGCGCCACCACGACGGAATGCTCGTGGAAGGGCACTGCGAACTATTTCACCTTGAATGTATCCGGCATGCGCAATCCGGATGCGGCGTGGTATTACGCCAACCCCAAGGATGCGGCGAAAGAGATCAAAGAACGGGTCGCGTTCTGGAAAGGCGTCAAGGTCGTTGCCTAGCGTGATGCGGAT
>DATFGD010000288.1:0-8944 GCA_035249725.1 Burkholderiales bacterium | reverse complement strand
CCGGTTATGCAATACTTACCGGCCGAAGCTGCACCGATCACGAGGGGCGTTGCGCGCGCAAGCCGATCGGCATGAGGAGAGAAAAATGGCCGTGACTCCATTCAATTGCGCGGCAGGGAACGCGCTCGTATTCATTGCGTTCGCTGCTGCGGTCTCGATGGCAGAAGCTGCCGAGCGCCCCGCGACTTATCCAACCCGGCCGATCCGCGTCGTCGTACCGTTCACGCCAGGCGGACAACCGGACATCGTAGCTCGCCTGGTTGCCCCCAGGCTGGGCGACGCGCTCGGACAACAGGTGGTCGTGGATAACCGCCCCGGCGCAGGCGGCATGATCGGTGCGCGCATCGTCGCCAGCGCCAATCCCGACGGTCATACGCTCATGTCGGTGTCCGCCGCGCACGTGGCCACGCCAGCCGTGAGAGCGAATCTGGGATACGATCCGGTGAAGGATTTCGCCGGCATCACCATGACGATCAATTCCGGTTACTTCCTCGTCGTGCCGCCTACTCTCGCCGCAAAAACGGTGAAGGACCTCATCGCGCTCGCCAAAGCCAAACCCGGTCAGCTCAACTTCTCGTCGGCCGGCCGCGGCAGCAGCACGCACTTTGCCGGCGAAATGTTCAAGCAGACGGCCGGCATCGATGTAGTCCATATCCCGCATCGCGGCATCCCGGAAGCGCTGACCGATACCATGACGGGCCGCGTGCATTTTTTCATGGCGCCGTTTGCCAGCGCCGGTGCATTGCTCAAGGAGGGAAGACTGCGCGCGCTCGGTGTTTCGACTGCAGCGCGCAGCCGGGCTTATCCCAATATGCCCACCATCAGCGAATCCGGGGTGCCCGGATTTCGCTACGACTCCTGGGGCGCCCTTTTTGCTCCTGCAAAAACGCCCCGTGCCGTCGTGGAGCGATTGAACCGCGAGATCGTCGCCATTCTGAAGCTGCCCGAAACCACTCAGCGTTTTGTTGCTCTCGGCGTCGAAGCCGCCCCGACCACACCGCGCGAGCTGGACAAGTTCGTCGTCCGGCAGATGGCCGCCGCGATGGACCTGGCGCGCAAAGCGGGCATCCGGCCGGAATGACGGCGGAATAGTCCGACCAGCGTCCCTGCAGACACTACGCGCGTGTCGCTTGGATACGACACTCCCGTATAGCGCGGGCCGTTCGTGGCAACGCGGCAGGGCGCGCGCATTGATCGCAGGAACGCATTGCCTTCAACGATTTACCGCCCCATGCTGCGTTCGCTGCCGCACCTAGACAAACGGCTGGTGCGCTTCTTGCGTGATGTCGCCCCGGGAAACATCGCATTTCCCGTCACGACTTTATACATCGGAGAGGACTGCAACCATGAAATCGAAGAAATCATTCTGGCGGCGCAGAGCGAAATCCATGCTGGTAGTGGCACCGGTCAGCGCAACCACGTGGGCTGTCGCTCATTCGCGACGCCTTATCCCGGGTGCCATTTTCAGAACACGCGAAGCGGCCGTGGGATATGCCGCTGCGCTGGCGTATGCCGCGGGCCTGCGCCCCACCACGCACGTCAAGGTATTGGGCATGGCATAGCGACCCATGCCGTAACATTTTGTTACCCCCTCCGGGGTGCCGATTTGTTACGATGGCACTATCGGAGGTTATCCATGCAACTGCGCGCGTTCAGGAACTGCATCGTTGCCATCGCGGCGATGGCTGCTGTGGCGCCTGCCGGCGCGCAGCAACTCTATAAATGGGTGGACGACCGCGGCGTGACCAACTACTCCAATCAGCCGCCTGCCGACCCCAAGAGCGCGAAAAACCTGCGTCCGGTGGAAGACAAACTGTCGGTATATTCTCCGGATCCGAGTCTGGTGCAGGCGATCGAGGATTCACACAAGAATTTCGATCAGCGTCAGACTCGCCGCCGTATTGAAGAGCTGGAGGATCAGGTTGCGGCAGAGCGCAGTGCGCGGCAGCAGGCTGCCGCAGCGGCACAGAATGGACAGCGCACTTACGACGCCTGCATAGCCGCCGGGCGACTCGACTGCGGCGAGATATACGGAATCTATCCCTATCCGGCACCGGTGGTCGTGGTGCCGCGGCGGCACCACCATCAGCCTGTTCCTCAGGCTGTACTGACCCCCGGCACGACCGCCGGTAACGTGACAGCCGGAAACAACTTCATCCCTGGCAATTCGGCCGCCGCAACGAACGCGGCGCGTCCACCGAGAGAAGCCATCCAGCGCAGATCGGCAGACGGGCGCGGAAGCCGGCCGGCTTCCGAGCGCCCGCTGCTCGAGCGCCGCTAGCTCAGTAAATCGAGCGCGAGATACTGCCGGCGGTAAGCTTCGAACGGAACGGTATCGGCCGCCTCGATCTGGCGCTGCGCCCGACGCGACTCTTCTGCCAATCTCCCGAAGCGCTCGTTCATCGTCCCATCCCATGGGAGCGTCCGAAGGTAACTTTGGTGCCGCACCGACTGGTCGAGCGCGAAATGCAGGTAGGAACAATCGTGCGCGCCCTCCATTTCGCGCAGCACGCGCGCGGAAGGCGTGGACGTCGACTCGGCGATTGCGATACGGGCAGCGGACAACACGTTGCCATACGCACTCGTATCGTGTGCGCGGTCGAGTGCTTTCGCAATGGGCTCACACTCGCGCAACACCGCCAGACTCCATTCCGCGAGCGTGACCTGGCCATCGCCGCGATCCAGGCGCAGTTCCGGTTCGCGTCCCCGCTGCGCGACGCGGTGCTGATTGCGCGAATTCGCGCCGATCTCTTGCGGCGTGTCCGGTGCACTTTCGCTCAGCAGGCAGTGGAGGAGAAACACGTCGAGAAAACGCATCGTGTCGGCCTTGATGCCGACCGGCGAGTAGGGATCGAGGTCCATGCAGCGCACTTCGACGTATTCCACACCGCGCTCGCTCAGGGCGTGCAGCGGGCGCTCGCCTGGCCGGATGCGGCGCTTGGGCCGGATCGTTCCGTAAAATTCGTTCTCGATCTGCAGCAGCGTCGTCGAAAGCTGCCGATATTCTCCATCGTCGGCGATCCCGATCGCCGTGTACTGCGGATACGGCTCGGTGAGCGCGGCATAGAGCGAATGCGCGTAGCTTTCGAGACAGTTGTAGCTCACCGCGAGCGAGGCCTGTGCATCGCTCTGATAGCCCAAGGGCCCCATGCGCAATGACGTGCTGTACGGGAGGTACATCGTGCCGGGTCTCAGTTCCTGCAGCACGTGCTTGCGTCCCGCGACGAAGCTCGCGCATACCGCCGGTGAGGCGCCGAACAAATAGAGCAACAGCCACGAATGACGCCGAAAGTTACGAATGAGCGCGAAATAGGCGCGGTCGCGGTAAGCGCGCTCCGAACCTGGCTCCTTGTCAGCCGCCTGCAGTACGGGCCAGGCGGGATCCGGCAAAGAAAAGTTGTAGTGCAATCCGGAAATCGTCTGCATCCGCCGCCCATACCGATACGAAAGTCCGCGCCGGTACACCGTCTTCGCCTGCGCGACGTTGGACGACCCGTAGCGGGCGAGCGGAATCTCGTCATCGGCGGGCAGCTTGCACGGCATGCTCGCACACCACAGCAGTTCGTCGCCAATGTTGCGGTATACGAACTGGTGTATCTCCGTAAGCTCGTCGAGGCAGCCTTTGATGGCGGCGTGCGCGCCGGTGATCAATTCGAGCTGCGACTCGCTGAAGTCGGTGGTGATATGCGGATGCGTGAGCGGCGAGCCGAGCCCGGCAGGGTGCGGGGTTGCGGCGAGCATTCCATCGGATTGCGTACGCAGGCCCTCTTTTTCGATACCGCGCCGCACGCCTGCGAGCACTTCAGGTGCCAGTGAGGAGAGACGTTTTTCAAGCCGCTGCACGCAAAGCTTCCCTTGATAGCGAGACGGGTATGGTAGCAGAAGCCATCAGGCCGGCTCAGCGCCTGCCTCGTCGTGACAGCATCGGGGGTCCAGCCCCGCCGATGCGATTGGCAGCCGGCACACGCTAAAGTTTCCTCTGTGATCTATGTTATCTTTCGGCGCGAGAACACGGACCGGGGAAACGAGTGATCGCCGCAATGCATCGAAAGACATACCGGAGCACATCATGCGCGCCGTAAACAATCTGCCTGAAATCCTCGAGACTCCCGAAGCCGAGCGTCTGGCGACCGGCTTTATCTTTACCGAAGGGCCGTTATGGCATCCGGACGGCTTTTATTATTTTGTCGACATCCGCGCAAACCGCTTGTATCGGATAACGCCCGGCAAGGCGGCGGAAGTCGTGCGTGAGACGGCTGGCGGCAACGGCACGACTTTCGACCTGCAGGGACGGCTCGTCATGTGCGAAGGCACAAGCCGCAGCGTGACGCGCATGGGAAGCGACGGCAAGGTGGAGACGCTCGTCGATCGCTATCAGGGCGGCCGCTTCAACCGTCCCAACGACATCGTGTGCCGCTCGGACGGCAGTCTTTACTTTACCGACCCGGACAAGCGGGTGCCGTACACCGAGCGCGAGATCCCGCCGCCGTCCGGCATCGACAACCTGTGGGACGGCGCGAGCGTGTATCGCGTAACCAACGACGGCGCGATCAGCCTCGCGGCGCTGTGCGAGTATCCCAATGGTCTCGCATTTTCGCCGGACGAGCGCACGCTGTACGTTGCCAATACGCGCTCGTCGAAGTACATCCACGCGCTCGAAATCGATGCCGGCGGAAAAATGGTGGGGCGGCGCATATTTGCGGACATGAACGAGGGCGCCGAGCCCGGCATACCGGACGGATTGAAGGTCGATTCGCTGGGTCGCGTCTACTGCACCGGGCCGGGCGGCGTGTGGGTCTTCACGCCCGAAGGAAAACGCATGGGCATCATCCGGTTTCCCGAGCAGGCGGTGAATTTTGCGTTCGGCGGACGGGATCTCCGGACGCTGTTTTGCTGTGCGCATACTTCGGTCTACGCGCTGCGAGTCAAAGTTCCAGGCCAGCCGCATCCCTGGTACGGTCTGCCAAAATGCTAACCCCGGTTGTCTGCAGTACCGCAATGCGTTTTACTTCGTCATGACGACGGCAGCCGCATCCAGACCGAGTCAACTTTGCAATGAACACGGCCCACGATGAAAATCACCATCCTCGATGACTACCACGACACCGTTCGCACGCTGAAGTGTTTCGGCAAAGTGAGCAGCCACGACGTCGAAATCTGGAACGACCACGTGCAGGACGTCGATGCGCTGGCGCAGCGGCTCAAAGACACCGAGGCGCTGGTCCTGATCCGCGAGCGCACGCAGATACGCGCGCCGCTCATCGAGCGGCTCGACAAGCTCAGGCTCATCAGCCAGCGCAGCGTTTATCCGCACATCGATATCGATGCCTGCACGCGCCGCGGCGTCATCGTGTCCTCCTCGCAGCACGCCGGCACGCCGTCATACGCGACGGCGGAGTTGACATGGGGTCTCATACTGGCGGCGATGCGGCAGATTCCCCAGCAGATGGCGGCACTCAAAGCCGGGAAGTGGCAAGTCGGCGTCGGCAGCACCGTGCGGCACAAGACGCTGGGCATCTTCGGCTACGGCCGGATCGGCGGTGCCGTCGCCGGCTATGGGAAAGCCTTCGGGATGAACGTCGTGGTCTGGGCACGCGAGTCGTCACGCGATCGGGCGCGCGCCGACGGTTACGCAGTAGCGCGCGGTAAAGAAGCGTTCTTCGAGGAATGCGACATCATTACGCTGCACATGCGGCTGGTTGACGCGACGCGCGGCATCGTGACCGCGGCCGACCTCGCCCGGATGAAGCCGACGGCGTTGATCGTCAATACGAGCCGCGCGCCGTTGATCGGGCCCGGTGCGCTGGTGCAGGCGCTCAAGGCCGGAAGGCCGGGCATGGCGGCGGTCGACGTTTACGAGCAGGAACCGATGCGCGACGTCGATCACCCGCTCTGTACGATGCCGAACGTGGTGTGCACGCCGCACATCGGTTACGTCACGCGCGAAGAGTACGAACTGCAGTTCACCGACATCTTCGATCAGATTCTCGCGTATGCCGCCGGGAAGCCGATCAATGTCGTCAATCCGGCGGTCCTCGAGAAGCGATAACCCACCACCCCGCTCGCACAGCGAGCACCCCTCCTCATCGGAGGAGGGGAAAATCAGGCGGGGGCCGCAGGCGACCGGGCGGTGAATTCAGGAAGAAGCGGGCTCGTTCTTCCGCGCGCCGCGAAGGTTGAGAACAAAGAGCCCGATCTGCAGCACGATCAGCGCGTAGGCATGAACCGGCAGCGCCCACGCGATCCACAGAATATTACTGAGGATGAAGCACCAGAACCCCCAGCTACGCTGTCTTTTGGTCTGACCTGCGACCAGCCAGGCGGCGAGGAGCGTCACCACCATCGCGGGCCACTGAACTGCATCGAGTACTTCCGTAACACTCATCGAATCTCCGCAGTTGAAAGCTCACGTCCATTCGTACTTGTAGCCTACGCCATAGACCGAGTGGATGATCTCGCGATCCGGCAGCACGTCGGAGATTTTTTTCCGGATTTTCTTCACGTGACTGTCCACCGTCCGGTCGGAAACCACCCGTTCGTCGCGATACATCGCGTCCATCAGCTGGTCGCGCGAATAGATCCGGCCCGGCTGTGACACGAGCACCTTCAGCAATTGATACTCGACGGCGGTCAGGCCGACGTCCTTGCCGCCGATCGTCGCCTTGTAACCGGCATCGTCCATCACGAGTCCTTTTTCCTGCGGTGTCGCAGCCCCCCGCCCGCCCCTGCGCAGCACCGCTTTGACACGCGCCACGACTTCGCGCGGACTGAACGGCTTGCAGATGTAGTCGTCGGCGCCGAGTTCCAGTCCAAGCAGCCGGTCGATCTCCTCCACGCGCGCCGTCACCATGATGATCGCGATTTCGGACGACGAGGCGCGCAGCGCCTTGCACACTTCCAGACCGTTCTTTCCGGGCAGCATGAGATCGAGTAGAACGAGATCGGCGCCGTGGGTGCGCATCCATTCCTCCACTTCGTCGCCGCGATGCAGCAGCGACACGTCGTAGCCTTCCTGCACGAGGTAATCTCGGAGCAGCCCCGCGAGCTTGACCTCGTCCTCCACCACCAGCAGACGCTCAGGCACTCTTAGTCCTTCCGTTGATGGCAGGCAGCACGATTTCGATATGCAGCCCGCCGAGTGAACCCGCATGCGCCGTCAGCGTGCCGCCGTGTCCCTCGACGATGGCGCGTGCGATCGCGAGCCCAAGCCCCGATCCGCCGCCATCGCGGCTGCGCGACCCCTCGACCCGGAACAATCGATCGGTCAGCCGTGTGAGATCCGCGGCCGGCACGCCGGGGGCCGTGTCTTCCCAGTCGATGACGACCGTTCCGCCGTCACCTCGCAAGCGGATCGCGATCCGGCCCGGCGCGTCGGTGTAACGCACGCTATTTTGCAGCAGATTGGCGAAGACCTGCGTCAGCCGTTCTGCATCCGCAAGGACCATTGCAGGTTGCGCCAGCCTCGTATCGAGTTCGAGCCCGCTTTCCTGGACCGCGCGCTGCTGCACTGCAAGGACATCGCTCAGAATTTCAGCCACGTCCACGGGTTCCTTGCGGTAGCTGAGCGCGCCGAGATCCGACAACGAAAGCGTATGCAGATCCTCCACCAGCCGCGCGAGGCGCTGCGCCTCGCTCGATAGCGATTTCACCGCCGTCTGATTCAACGGCCGCACCCCGTCTTCCAGCGATTCGATTTCCGCCCGCAGCACGGAAAGCGGCGTGCGCAACTCGTGGGCGATGTCCGCGATCCATTGCTGGCGCGATTGCCGGGCCGCGTCGAGCGTGCGGGCGAGCGTGTTCACGTCTGCCGCGAGGCGGGCTAATTCATCGTTTCCGGGCACATCGAGCGCGACCGAATAGTCACCGCGGATAAGCGCACTGGTGCCTTGCGCGAGAGCGCGAATACGCCGCGACAGCCAGTAGGCCAGGCCGGCCGCAAGCAGCAGCGATGCGCCAAGCATACCCACGGCGATCACGCCGAACGCGATGCGCTGCCGCTGCACGTACACCCGTTCGATCGATTCGATGACTTCCGGGCGCGGCACATACCCGAGGTAGCCGACGATGTTCGCACCCACCACGACGGGCTTGAGTTCGGCGCGCGGCGCATTTTCGGCCCGGCCGATGAGCTGCCTGCGCTCGGCATCGAACAAATGGAGACGCGGGTCGATGGTGAGCGGTGTATCGCGCCGCGGTGGACGCGACCCGTCCGCTGCGCCATCCGCCGGCGTCCGCGTAAGACCCAATACGTCGCGCGACATATCGATCCACCCGTCGCGATCGTTCGCGATCCACGACCAGCTCCGTTCGCGCGCATAGCCTTCCGCAAGCCGCTCGACCATACGCTCCAGCCGCACCTCGTCGGCGCGCTTGAGGTACTGGATGAAGCCGTACTCGAAGCTCGCCGTGAACACGAAATACGCCGCGACCGTAAGCACGGCGATTGCGCCTGCTATGGCGGCGAAGAGCTTGACGTGCAGCTTGTCGAATCGAAGATTGTCCACGCCGGGCAGCGTAACCGGTAATTTCGCACGAATTATGGAGGCTTACGCCGCCTGCATACTATGTCAGGTTCCTGCTGGCCCATGCACTGAGAGCGGCAGCGCGGCCGAAATACGCGCTGGTAGCTCAAACCGGCTTTCCCGGCTGCAGGCCGTTACAAAACTTCCTTATTTGATTCACATTCCATGCGCTTTGGAACCGCACACTGCACGCCATGGAAAACCACGAAACACCGACGACCATGGACAAAAGCGAAGAAAAGCAATTGCAGCCGGTGACCCGACCAGATGGGCGCAATGGTAGCAGTCGCACCTCCAGAAGTAAGCGTATCGCGCGTGCGGTAGCCTCTTTCGTTGCCATCGCTGCTTTGATCGGCGGCAGCTACTACGGCTGGAGCGCATGGAATGCCGCGGGCAACGGCGCATCGCGCTATACCACGGCC
>DATFGD010000287.1:0-7606 GCA_035249725.1 Burkholderiales bacterium | reverse complement strand
TTCTCATACTCGGGACCAGCGCGGTCGATGCAGCGGCGGGCGGCGTAACGGTACAGGCGCACCTGCTGCTACTCGCGGCGTTCCTGATGTTTGCGGGTGCATTTGCGCCGTGGGCCACGGCCGCGGCGCTGCGCATTTCGCTCGATTAGGATGATGCAAACCAGGCACCCATAGGTAATTTACCTTAACATCTGTCCCGGAGACTTACGACGTCCGCTGATGTTCCAGTCCGGTGAAGCCGCACAGAATCCACGTTCCGCATGGGGCGGGATAAACTGGTTCAAGTATTCCTCGCCCCAGACCTTTTTTCCGCTGGCGGGCAACGCTGTTCCGTGGTTTGCAGTGGCTGCGGCGGTGTTCTGCGCGGCAGGACTCTACGTGGGATTTTTTGTCGCCCCGACCGATCAGCAGCAGGGTGAAGCCTATCGCATCATCTTCATCCACGTGCCCGCCGCCTGGATGTCGATGTTCATCTATCTGGTGATGGCGTTCTGGGCCGGGGTGGGCCTCGTGTTGAACACCCGGCTTTCGGGAATGATGGCCAATGCGCTGGCGCCCACCGGCGCGCTCTTCACGTTCGTGGCGCTGTGGACGGGCGCGCTGTGGGGCAAACCCACGTGGGGCACCTGGTGGGTGTGGGATGCGCGGCTGACTTCGGAATTGATACTGCTCTTCCTGTATTTCGGTTACATGGCGCTCGCTGCGGCGATCGACGACCCGCGCCGGGCGGACCGGGCGGCCGCGCTGTTCGCGCTTGTGGGCGTGATCAATATTCCGATCATCTATTTTTCGGTCCAGTGGTGGAGCACGCTGCACCAGGGCGCGTCGGTCAGTTTCACCCGCGCGCCCACGATGGCGGCCACGATGTTCCTCGGCATGATTTTGATGGCCCTCGCTTTCTGGATGTACAGCATCGCCGCGTCGTTCGTCCGCGTGCGCAGCATCATCCTCGAGCGCGAGCGCCATTCCGAATGGGTGGTGGAGTACATGAGGCAACGCGTATGAATTGGGGAAGCGTCGACGCGTTTCTGTCGATGGGCGGCTATGGCCTCTACGTGTGGGGCTCGTACGCGGGCACGTTCGCGCTGATCGCAGCGGAAATCGTGATGCTCCGGACGAGACGACGCGCCCTGCTGGATCGACTGCAGCAGGCTGCAGGCCTGCGCTCGCGCATCGCATGAAACCGCGCCACCGGCGACTCGCTTTCATTGCAGGCGGCATCGCGGCGCTCGGCGTAGCGGCCGCGCTGGTATTCAGCGCGCTGAATTCCAACCTCGTGTTTTTCTTCACGCCGACGCAGGTCGCGGCAAAAGAGGCGCCGGTCGATCGCACGTTTCGAATCGGTGGGCTGGTCGAAAGCGGCAGCGTCCAGCGCCAGACGGACGGGCGCACCGTGCATTTCGTCGTGACCGACACTGCGCGCAGTATTCCCGTGGTGTACCAGGGACTCCTGCCCGATCTGTTTCGTGAAGGCAAAGGCGTCGTCACGCAGGGCAGGCTCGACGCGAACGGGATTTTCCACGCGACCGAAGTGCTGGCGAAGCACGATGAAAACTACATGCCGGTCGAAGCCGCACACGCGGTGAGGGACGCACAGGCGGCGGCGCAGAAGGCGGCGGGCAGCGTCGTCACGCCGCGCTGAGGTATGGATCGATGATTCCGGAAGTCGGCCAGTTCGCTCTCGTGCTCGCGTTGTGCGTGGCGCTCACCCAGTCGATCCTGCCCCTCGCGGGGGCGGCGCGCGGGAACGTGGCGTGGATGGCGCTCGCCCGTCCCGCCGCGCTCGCGCAGTTCGGGCTCGTCGCGATCGCGTTCGGGTGTCTCACGTATTCCTTCGCGACCAACGACTTTTCCGTGCTCTATGTCGCGACGCACTCCAACTCCAAGCTGCCGCTCGGCTATCGCGTCGCCGGCGTATGGGGCGGGCACGAGGGATCGCTGCTCCTGTGGATGCTGATGCTCGCGCTGTGGAGCGTTGCGGTCGCGGCGTTCAGCCGCCGCTTGCCCGACGAATTCGTGGCGCGCGTGCTGGGTGTGATGGGGCTCATCAGCATCGGCTTTCTCGCCTTCATGTTGTTCACGTCGAACCCGTTCGAGCGTCTGCTCCCCGCCGCCCCCGATGGGCGCGATCTCAATCCGCTGCTGCAGGATCCGGGCATGGTCATTCATCCGCCGATGCTCTACATGGGCTACGTCGGTTTTTCGGTCTCGTTCGCCTTCGCCATCGCCGCACTGCTGCACGGACGCCTCGACGCGGCGTGGGCGCGCTGGTCGCGCCCGTGGACCACGGCGGCATGGAGCTTCCTTACGCTCGGCATCATGCTCGGCAGCGCGTGGGCGTACTACGAGCTGGGGTGGGGCGGCTGGTGGTTCTGGGATCCCGTCGAGAATGCATCCTTCATGCCGTGGCTCGTCGGCACGGCACTCATCCACTCGCTCGCTGTGACGGAGAAGCGCGGCGCATTCAAGGCGTGGACCGTGCTCCTCGCGATTATCGCTTTCGCGCTGAGCCTGCTCGGCACTTTTCTCGTGCGCTCCGGCGTGTTGACGTCGGTGCACGCGTTCGCGACCGACCCCAAGCGCGGTATTTTCATCCTCGCTTTTCTGACGCTGGTGATCGGCGGCTCGCTCGTGCTCTTCGCCTGGCGCGCGCCGCGCGTGGGCATCGGGGGGGCATTCAAGCTCATATCCCGCGAAGGCGCGTTGCTCATGAACAACGTGCTCCTCGTCGTGGCGGCGGGATCGGTGCTGCTCGGCACGCTCTATCCACTCGCGCTGGACGCGTTGGGCCTCGGCAAGATCTCGGTGGGCCCGCCGTATTTCGAGACGGTGTTCGTGCCGTTGATGACGCCGGTCATTTTCCTCATGGGTGTGGGACCGATCATGCGCTGGAAGCGCATGCCGATACCGGAACTCGCGCATCTGCTGCGGTGGGCCTTCGCGGTGAGCGTTGCGAGCGCGGTCGCGCTGCCGTTTGTCTTTGGCCGCTGGTCGGCGCTCGTTGCATTGGGGTTCCTGCTCGCCGCGTGGGTCGTCGGAAGTTGCGCGGTAAGCTTGTGGCGCCGCGTGCGGGAGGAGCGAACCGCTGCCGGAGTGTGGGGGCGGCTGCGCGGCAGCTCGCGCAGCTACTACGCCATGCTCCTCGCGCATTTTGGGATCGCGGTATTCGTCTTCGGCGTGACGCTGGTGAAGGGTTACGAGACCGAGACGGAAGTGCGCATGGCGCCGGGCGAAACCGCAACGCTCGCGGGCCATACCTTCCGCTTCGAAGGCACGCGCGAAGTGCATGGACCGAATTACGTCGCCGCCCGTGCGACGCTGCAGGTCACGCGCGAAGGCCGGCTGCTCGCGGTGCTGCATCCCGAGAAGCGGCTCTACACGGTGCAGCAGCAGCAGATGACCGAAGCGGCGATACACACCCGTCCGACGCGTGATCTCTATGTTTCGCTCGGCGATCCGCTTCCCGGCACGGCCGATACCTGGCTCGTGCGCATCCAGCACAAACCGTTCATATCGGGGCTCTGGCTCGGATGCCTGCTGATGGCGCTCGGCGGCGCGCTCGCAGCGTCCGATCGGGCTATCGCGTCGGCGTGGGGGCGGGTGAGACAGGATCGGCTACCGCGAAGCCGCGCGTGGCTACCGCTGCATGAGCGCCATGTCTGAAACCACCGCACCGGCGCTGTTGCGGTTTGGATTGCCGCTCGGCGTTTTTCTGCTGCTCGTCGTGCTGCTCGCAGTCGGGCTCAACCTGAATCCGCGCGAGGTGCCCTCTCCGCTCATCGATAAACCGGCGCCGGCTTTCGAGCTGCCGCAGCTCCACGCGCCGGAGCGCACTTTTGTGCCCCAATCGATGAAGGGGCAGGTGTGGATACTGAACGTCTGGGCGTCGTGGTGCGCGGCCTGCCGCGACGAGCATCCGGTGCTCGTGGATCTGGCGCGGCGCCGTCTGGTGCCCCTCATCGGTTTGAACTACAAGGATCAGCGCGCGGACGCGCTGGCGTGGTTGAAGCGCTTCGGCGATCCCTATGGGCTTTCGGCCGCGGACCTGAACGGGCGCGTGGGCATCGATTACGGCGTCTATGGCGTGCCCGAGACCTACGTGATCGACAAGCAGGGGGTCATCCGCTACAAGCGCATCGGGCCGGTTACGCCGCAGATCCTGGAGACGAAGATTCTCCCGCTGATCAGCGAACTCAATCGTGGCTAAGGGTGGTGTTCAGAGACTTTTCCCCTCCTCCGACGAGGAGGGGTGCCCCGTCCGCGGGGCGGGGTGGTCGGCCGTACAGCAGCCTATAGACCACCCCGGCACTTCGCGCCACCCCTCCTTACGAAGGAGGGGAATTTATCCTGCCTGTTACCTGGTGTGGCTTGTGTTGTGGCTTGCTTCGGCGCCCGTTACTTGGGCAAAGGAAGCCGCGCCGGCGGGCGACGATCCGGTCATCGAGCAGCGCATGTCGGAGATCGCAGCGGAGCTGCGCTGCCTCGTCTGCCAGAACCAGACGATCGTCGATTCCAACGCGCCGCTTGCGGTGGATTTGCGCGACCAGATCCGCGAGCAGCTCAAGCAGGGGCGCAGCGCGGGCGAGATCAAGAATTACATGGTGGCCCGATATGGCGATTTCGTCTTGTATCGCCCGCCGCTCAAGGCGACCACTTTGCTGCTGTGGGTGGGTCCGCTGCTCCTGCTCCTCGCGGGCCTCATCGTCATGTTCCGCAAGATCGCACAGCGCCGTGCTGACGCTGCACCGCTCAGCACGGAAGACCGCGAAGCGGCGGCGCGGCTCCTCGCCGGAGCCGACGGCGAGCGATGACGGTATTCTGGCTCGTCGCGAGTTTGTTGGTCGCAGCAGCGCTGGCGCTGCTGCTTCCGCCCCTCCTGCACCATCGTGGGGCACCCGCCGGCATTTCGCGCAAGGCGATCAATGTCGCGGTGTATCGCGACCAGTTGCGTGAACTGGAGCAGGACTTCGCCGGCGGCGCGGTGAGCCGGGACGATTACGAAGAAGCGAGACGCGAACTCGAGCGCCGGCTGCTGGACGACGTGAGCGCTGCGCGTGACAGTGAACGTGCCGGGAGCGCCGGGCGCGACGCCGCCGTAATCGTCGGTGCCGCAATACCGCTTGTCGCATTCGCCCTCTATTTCTCGGTGGGCAATTTCGGAGTATTGCTTCCGGGCCGGGCGGACAGCGCAGAGCAGGCAGCGCACAGCATCAGTGAAGCGCAAATCCGCGAGCTCGCCGGCCGCCTCGCTGCCCGCATGGAGAAGGAGCCCGACAATATCGAAGGCTGGGTGATGCTCGGCCGCTCGTATACGGCGCTGGGCGAGTTCGAAAACGCCGCACGTGCCTATGGCAATGCGGTCTCGCGCTCGGGAAACGACGCGGCAGTGCTCGCCGATTATGCCGATGCGCTCGCCATGGCGCAGGGCAGAAGCCTCGAAGGCGAGCCGGAAAAGCTCATCCACCGCGCGCTTGCCATCGACCCGCAGAACGTGAAGGCGCTGGCGCTTGCCGGCACGGTCGCTTTCGAGCGCAAGGACTATGCGGGCGCCACGCAATACTGGGAGCGCATACTGAAGATCGCGCCAGAAGATTCTGAATTTGCGAAATCGGTGCGCGCGAGCATAGCGGAAGCGCAGGAATTGGGCCGTCAGTCCGGCGGCACGGCACCAGCCGGCGGTGCATCCCGCGCGGCAGCCGACGCGGCGCCGGGTCAGACGAAGTCTGTGAGCGGCGTCGTTCAGCTTGCCCCCGCGCTGGCCAGTCGTATTGCGCCGGACGATACGCTCTTCGTTTACGCGCGGGCCGCCGAAGGACCGCGCATGCCGCTCGCTGTCATCCGCGCGCGCGCGAAAGACCTGCCGTTGACTTTCACGCTGGACGATCGCAACGCCATGGCGCAGGGCATGACGCTTTCCAGCCAGGAGCGCGTTGTCATCGGCGCGCGAATTTCGAAGTCGGGAAACGCAACGCCGCAGCGCGGCGATCTCGAAGGCGTGAGCGAACCGATCGCGGTTGGAAAGTCCGGCATCGCCGTCGTCATCAATACAGAGACGAAATAACTTTCTCGCTGTCGCGGCTTGCAGGGCCACGCGTTGGTTTTTATGATGGTCGAATGATGGTCCCCGTTCCGATTGCACGCGCTGCATGAAACTCGCGAGTTTCGAAGCGCTGGTTGCCGCCCTGGAAGTGGCGCGCGTGCGTTATCTGGTGGCGGGCGGGCTCGCCGTGAGCGCACACGGCTGCCTGCGATACACCAGGGATCGTATGAGGCCGACACTTGACCGTGCCAGCAAAAGGGATGACCCTTAACGGCTGCAACGCGCATCGAAGGGGAGGATTGTGAGCGAGTGGATTGTTGCGATCGCCGGCGTTGTGGCCGGCGCATTGATAAGCTGGATCGTCGTGCGGGCGCGCATCGAGGCGCGCCACCATGTCGCCCGCGCCGAATTCGATTCCGAGCGGGCGGTTCTCATGGAACGCCTCGACCAGCGCGAGGCGCGGCTTCTGGAAATCGGCGGCGTTCTCAGGCAAAAGGAAGCGTTGCTGGAGGCGCGTCAGGGTGAAATCACTGCCCTCAAGAGCGCACAGGCTGAACTTTCGGAACGTCTCGTCCAGGAACGCAAGGCCACGGAAGAGAAGCTTGCGCTCGTGAAGCAGGCCGAGTCCGCGCTCTCTGACGCGTTTAAGGCGCTTTCCTCGGAAGCGCTGAAAAGCAACAACCAGGCCTTTCTACACCTCGCGCAGGCAAAGCTCGCGGAATTCCAGCAGGCGGCCAAGGGTGAGCTGGAAGCGCGCGAGAAGGCGGTCGACGCCCTGGTGAAGCCGATTCGCGAGTCGCTGGAGAAGGTCGACGGGAAGTTGGGCGAGATCGAGCGGACGCGAATTTCGGCGTATTCCGCGCTGAACGAGCAGTTGAAGGGCCTGGTCGAGACGCATCTCCCCATGCTCCATAACGAAACGGCCAACCTCGTGAAGGCGCTGCGCCAGCCCACCGTGCGCGGGCGCTGGGGCGAGATCCAATTGAAGCGCGTGGTCGAGATGGCCGGCATGCTTGATCATTGCGATTTCGTGGAGCAGCAGAGCCGCACGAGCGAAGATGGAAACCTGCGTCCCGATCTCATCGTGCGGTTGCCCGGCGGAAAGAATATCGTCGTGGACGCGAAGGCGCCTCTCACGGCTTATCTCAATGCGACAGAGACGGCAGACGAAGCGGCACAGCAGGGGTTGCTCGCGCATCACGCACGCCAGGTTCGTGACCACATGGTCGCACTTGGTCGCAAGAGCTACTGGGAGCAGTTCGATCCGACGCCTGAATTTGTCGTGCTGTTTCTCCCAGGAGAGATGTTCTTCAGCGCCGCCCTCCAACAGGACCCTGGCCTGATCGAGTTCGGCGCGAGCGAGCGCGTCATCCCCGCCACGCCTACTACGCTCATCTCGCTTCTGAAAGCCGTCGCCTACGGCTGGCGGCAGGAGGCGCTGGCGCAGAACGCGCACGAAATCGCCGATCTGGGCAAACAGTTATATGAGCGCATCGCCAAACTCGCCGAGCACTGGGCCGAAGTCGGGCAACGGCTCGATCAGGCGGTGGAGGTCTACAACAAGTC
>DATFGD010000286.1:0-3919 GCA_035249725.1 Burkholderiales bacterium | reverse complement strand
ATGACCGCCGCCCCCGCCATCTCGGGGCGCTGGAGCAGCCGGTTGAGCAGCGTGGTCTTGCCGCTACCCAAAAACCCCGTGATGACGGCGACCGGTGTGCGCAAGGCGCTATGCCGCCAGCGCCTGCTTTTCCTCGTCCGCGGTATATCGTCCGAGGCACGCGAGGCTGTTCATGCGCGCGCGGTGCAGGAGCGCGGCTTGCGCCGCCGCCACGTTGCCGGCGGCTCCCTTCCACGCCTTGAGCGAGGGCTGCTGCAGCGCGCGCCCATAGGAGAACGAGAGCGGCCACGGCAGCTTGCCGACGAACATGCGGTTCATCGCGTTCAAGTGCTGCGTCGCCACTTCGTCGCTCTGCCCGCCGGAGAGGAAGACGACCCCCGCAACCGCAGCCGGCACGGTGCGTTTCAGTATGCGCACGGTGCGCTCGGCGACTTCCTCGACGCCCGCCTGATTCAGGCAGCTCTTGCCCGAGATGACCATGCTGGGCTTGAGAATCGAGTGCTCCAGTATGACGCGGTTCGCATACAGCTCGTCGTAGACCGCGTTGAGCGTCCACTCCGTGACTTCTTCGCAGCGGTCGATCGTGTGATCGCCGTCCATCAGCACTTCGGGTTCGACGATCGGCACGAGTCCCGCCGCCTGGCAGATCGCGGCATAGCGCCCCAGCGTGTGTGCGTTCGCCGCAATGCACGTCGGCGTAGGGATCCCGGCGCCGATGTTGATGACGGCGCGCCACTTCGCAAACTTCGCGCCCATCTTCACGTACTCGGCACAGCGCTTGGCAAGGTTGTCGAGTCCTTCGGTTACGGTTTCCCCCGGGCAGAGCGCGAGCGGTTTCGCGCCCGTGTCGACCTTGATGCCCGGCAGGATGCCGTTGCGGGAAAGCAGTTCGACGAACGGTGTGCCGTCCGACGCCTTCTGGCGGATCGTCTCGTCGTACAGGATGACGCCGCTGATGTACTGCCCGAGGCCGCGCGCGCCGAATAGCATGTCGCGGTACGCCCGGCGGTTTTCCTCGCTGTTTTCGACTTTGATGCCGGTAAAACGCTTTTCGATGGTGCCGGTGCTTTCGTCGGCAGCGAGTATGCCTTTGCCCGGGGCGACCATCGCCTGGGCCACGGTGGCCAATTCATGAGCTGACATAAAGCCCTCCTGCTTGCTGGGAGTAAAACGGTGGACGGTAAACGGTGAAGGGATATTTTACTACGACCTCCTCGCGCGGCTTAACGCCCCGATCGGCTCACGCGTGCCGGTGTTCGCCGACCTTCACGATCTTGAGGGTGTTGGTGCCGCCGGCCTTGCCATAAGGCTCGCCGATGGTGAGCACGATGTAATCACCATTGTGGACCGCCCCGCGGGCGAGGAGTTCGTCCTCCGCCATATGGAGCGACCGTTCCGCATCGCGCACGCCCTTGAACTTGATCGGATGCACGCCGCGAAAGAGTGTGACGCGGCGCCGCGTTTCGGTGACCGAACTCATGGCATAGATAGGCACCGCCGAATGCATGCGCGACATGAGCAGGACGGTCTTTCCGCTCTGCGTCATCGCGGCCACCGCCTTGATATCGAGGTTGGCCGCCGTGAACACCGTCGCGCGCGCGATCGCCTCCTCGACAGCCGCCGGACCACTCGGATTGCGCCGCTCGGCACTGAAGGTATCTTCCTTTTCCGCCTCGATGCACACGCGCGCCATGGCGGCGACGGTCTCTGCGGGATAAAGCCCGGTGGCGGTCTCCGCGGACAGCATCACCGCATCGGTGCCGTCCAGCACGGCGTTCGCCACATCGGAGACTTCGGCGCGGGTGGGGATGGGACTGCTGATCATCGACTCCATCATCTGGGTCGCGGTAATCGTGACCTTGTTCCGCTCGCGCGCCATGCGAATCATGCGCTTTTGCAATGCCGGGACGACGGCATCGCCCACTTCTACCGCGAGATCGCCGCGCGCCACCATGATGCCGTCGGACGCATCGAGGATTTCCTCGAGCGCAGGAACGGCTTCCGCGCGTTCGATCTTCGCGATCATGAACGCGCGCCCACCGGCCTTTTCCATGAGGTCGCGCGCCCATTGGATGTCCGTTCCGGAGCGCGGAAACGACACGCCGAGAAAGTCCGCCTTGAGCTCTGCGGCGGTCTTGATATCCTGCACGTCTTTTTCGGTAAGGGCGGGGGCAGTCAGGCCGCCGCCCCTGCGATTGATACCCTTGTTGTTCGACAACACGCCGCCCTGTTCCACCACGGACATGATGCGCGGCCCTTTGACCGACGAAACGCCGAGCACGATGCGCCCGTCGTCGAGGAGCAGTGTGTCGCCGGTACGCACATCGGCCGGGAGATTCCTGTAATCGAGCCCCACGCTGTGCTGGTCGCCCAGTTCGCACTCGGCGTCGAGAATGAATTTCTCGCCCGGGACGAGGTTGATCTTGCCGTCGCGGAAGCGCCCGATGCGGATTTTCGGTCCTTGCAGGTCGACCAAGACGCCGACGGCGCGCTCGGCCTTGCGGGCAAGCGTGCGCACGAGCTCCACCTGCCGGCGATGCTCCGCGGCGCTGCCGTGGGAAAAGTTCACGCGCACGACATCGAGACCCGCCTCGATCATGCGTGCCAGCACCTTGGGATCGCTGGACGCGGGCCCGAGAGTGGCGACGATCTTGGTACTGCGGAGCACGATAAACCGGGGTTGTTTTTGAAGGACGGTGAAACCGCTTTGGTGGGACAGTCTAGCGATTGGGCGCCGTAAACTCAATCCGCCTGAGCGCCGCTGCTTGATTCGTGATTCCGACTCCTGAAGGACGGATCAAATCCCGCGCTGCTCCAGAATTTCGATTGCCGGAAGCTTCTTTCCTTCCAGGAATTCGAGGAACGCGCCGCCCCCGGTCGAAATATACGAAAGCCGGTCGGCAATGCCGTACTTCGCGATGGCGGCCAGGGTATCCCCACCGCCGGCGAGCGAATACGCCTCCGAGTCCGCGATCGCCTGGGCGAGGCTCTTGGTACCCGCGCCGAACTGATCGTATTCGAACACGCCGACCGGGCCGTTCCACACTATGGTACCGGCGTTGCGCAGCAGCGCCGCGATCTGGCGCGACGTGTGGGGGCCGAGGTCGAGAATCAGGTCGTCGTTCGCAACGGCGTCCGCAGGCTTGGTCTCGGCCCGCGCAGTGGCAGAAAGCGCTTTACTGCAGACGACGTCGCTCGGGATCGGGACGTCGGCGCCTCGCGCCTTCATGTTTTCCATGATCCGCCGCGCTTCGCCAACGAGATCGGGTTCCGCCAGCGATTTGCCGATCTTTCCGCCCGCGGCCAACAGGAACGTATTGGCGATGCCTCCGCCTACGATGAGCTGGTCCACTTTTTCTGCAAGCGCTGCAAGGATCGTAAGCTTGGTCGAAACCTTGGCGCCGCCGACTATGGCGATCATCGGTCGCGCCGGCTTTTCCAGCGCGCGCGTAAGGGCATCGATCTCGGCCGCCATGAGCGGGCCGGCGCAGGCAATCCCCGCATATTTGGCGATGCCGTGCGTGCTCGCCTCGGCGCGGTGCGCGGTGCCGAACGCGTCGTTCACGTAGATATCGCACAAGGCGGCCATCCGGCGCGCGAGCGCATCGTCGTTCTTCTTTTCGCCCTTGTTGAAGCGGCAATTCTCGAGCAGCACCGCGCGACCCGGCTCCGCGCTCACGCCATCGAGCCAGTCACGCTTGAGCGGCACTTCCGTGCCGAGGAGGATGGAGAGATGCCGCGCCACCGGAGCAAGCGAATCGGACTCGGTAGGCTCGCCTTCCTTCGGCCGGCCCAGATGCGACACCAGCATGACGCGCGCCTGCCGAGCCAACGCATGGCGGATGCCGGGCAGCGCCGCCCGGATGCGCGTATCGTCGGCGATCGTGCCGTCTTTGAGCGGCACGTTGAAGTCTTCGCG
>DATFGD010000285.1:0-3921 GCA_035249725.1 Burkholderiales bacterium | reverse complement strand
CGCAGGCGCTCGCCAAAGCGATTGCGTACTTCCGCGATACGTTCATTAGCCGCGCGGCAATGGGGGCAGTCGTAGCTGCCGTACTCGACCAGCGTAATCGCCGCGTTTGCGGAACCCAGGATGTGATCGAACGACGGATCGACGGTTCGATCGAGCCTGCTGCTGACTGCGAAAGCCTGCGACATCGGCCACTCGCTTATGCGTTGGGTATGCGGACTATTTGACGATCTTGAGATGCGACCGATCGCTGCGCCCGGCTTCCTTGTCGGCAGGAGCGTCGTGCGGGTCCGGCGGTTCGGGGCGGTCGGTGCCGTGAGAAAAAATCATGCCCTGTCCGGTCTCCTTCGCATAGATCCCCAGTACGGCGCCGATAGGCACCCACACGTCGAAAGGGACACCGCTGAATCTCGCACGAAAGCTCACCGCGTCATTCGTGAGCTTCAGGTTGTGCGCTGCAGAGTGACTGATATTGAGAATGATCTTGCCGTCCTTGACGTGCTCTCGCGGTATCGTGACGCCGTCGATCGCGGCATCGACGACGATATGGGGAGTGTGGCCGTTATCGCCCATCCATTCGTGCATGGCACGGACGAGGTAAGGACGTTTTGATCGGCTCGGAACGGTCACGTGTCGCGAATTCTCGTATGCCCTGATCTGCGGGGGAAGGCTAGAGTCTCATCTCCTGCTCGAGTTCCGTCAGGCTCTGGCGGAACGAGCGCCGATCGAACACCCGTTTCATGTAGCCTTCCACCGGCGCAGCGTGCGTGCCGAGTTCGATCCCGTACATCGGCAGCCGCCACAGCACCGGCGCGATACTGCAATCCACCAGCGAAAACTCATCGCTCAGGAAGAATTGCTTGGCACTGAACAGGTCGACACTTGCGAGAATGCTTTCCTTGAGCATTTTTCGCGATTTCACGGGCAGCCTGCGGTCGCTATCCGCTTCATACTGTTCCGCGAGCTGGTACCAGTCCGTTTCTATGCGAAACAGCGCCAGGCGAAACTGCGCTCGCGTCACCGGGTCGACCGGCATCGATGGAGGGTGTGGGAACCTCTCGTCCAGGTATTCGATGATTACCCGCGAGTCGTAAAGAACCAGGTCGCGATCCACCAGCGTCGGTACTGTCTGGTAGGGATTCAGATCCATCAGGTCTTCAGGCAGGTCGGGACCTTCGACATTGATGATGTCGATGTTGATGTTCTTCTCCGCCAGCACCAGCCGTGTACGGTGACTATGGATACACATTGGCTTGGAAAACAGGGTCATGACGGAGCGTCGGTTGGCAATGACTGCCATATTGCGGTCCCCTCGGAACTAAGGCATTTAGTCGGCACGTCGGCAGTCCCGGAAGCGCGTCTTCTCAGGAGACGTCTTTCCAGATCTGGTTCTTCAGCATCGTCGCAATGATCAAGAATACGGTCAGGAACATTAAGACCCAGACGCCCAGTACGCGGCGTGTCGAACGAACAGGCTCGCTGATATATTCCAGGAAATTGACCGTATCCCGAACGAACGCGTCGTAATCCTCAGGCGACATGACCCCTGCGGATACACTTTCAAAGTTGCTGAACACCTCTTCGGCGCCCTCGCCCGCGGCGGACTCTTCAAACACGGCTCTCTGGTAACCCTGCAGCTCCCAGAGCACATGTGGCATGCTGGTTCCCGGCAAATGCAGGTTGTCGACGCCGGTCGGGCTTTCGCTGTCCAGGTAAAAGCCCTTGAGAAAATTATAGATGTAGTCCGTGCCCCTGGCGCGCGCCATGAGGGACAAATCCGGAGGCGGTTGACCGAACCACCTTGCCGCGGCGTCGAGAGGCATCGACGCCTCGATGGTTTCAAACGTCTTCTCGGCGTTGAACATCAGGTTTTCGACAATCTGGTCCTCGGTAAGCCCGAGGTCCTTGGCGACACTGTTATAGCGCACGTATTTAGCGGAATGACAGCCCGCGCAGTAATTCATGAAATTGCGTGCACCACGCTGCAGGGAGGCCACATTGCCGATGTCGTTGTCGGCGGGTTCGAGTTCGATGTCGCCTCCCGCGGCAAGCGTGGACTTGCCCGGGATGAGCAGGGCGAGTGCCAGTGCGAGGGCCGCAGCGCCGAAAAGTGGCTTACGCATGGTAGACCACCCGATCGGGCACCGGCCTGGTCTTGTCGATCGTCGTGTAATACGGCATCAGCAGGAAAAAGGCGAAATAGATCACCGAAAAGATTCGGGCCAGGTTGACGTAGATTCCTTCCGCCGGCTGCACTCCCAGCCAGCCAAGGGCAAAAAAGCTGATGACGAAAAGGCCGAGAGAAGTGCGATAGATCCAGCCGCGATAGCGAATCGAGCGGACCCTGGAGCGGTCGAGCCACGGCAGGAACAGCGGCAGGATTACGGCTGCGCCCATCAGGATGGCACCCCACAATTTGTTGGGCACTGCGCGCAAAATTGCGTAAAACGGCGTGAAGTACCACACCGGGGCGATGTGCTCAGGCGTCACCATCGTGTTCGCGGGATCGAAATTGGCGTGTTCGAGAAAATAGCCGCCCATATCGGGGGCGAAAAACACGACGGCGAAGAACACCATGAGGAATACGATGATCGCAACGAGGTCCTTGCTGGTGTGATACGGGTGAAATGCCACGCCGTCCAGCGGCACCCCGTCCGCACCCTTGTGCTCCTTGATCTCGATGCCATCCGGGTTGTTCGAACCCACCTCATGCAACGCCACGATGTGCACGAACACGAGACCGATCAGGGCAAGCGGCAATGCAATGACATGCAGGGCGAAGAAGCGGTTCAACGTGATATCCGATATGGAATAGTCGCCCCGGATGTATTCGACGAGAGCGTCGCCGACGAAAGGTATCGCGCCGAACAGCGAAATGATGACCTGCGCGCCCCAGTATGACATCTGCCCCCAGGGCAACAGGTAGCCGGCGAACGCTTCCGCCATCAGCACGAAGAAAATCAGGATGCCGATGATCCAGATCAGCTCTCTCGGCTTCTTGTAGGAGCCGTACAGCATCGCCCGGAACATGTGCAGGTAGACGACGATGAAAAAGAACGACGCGCCGGTCGAATGCATGTAGCGGATCAACCAGCCCATGTCGACGTCGCGCATGATGTACTCGACGGAGGCAAATGCCTCCGCGGACGACGGCTTGTAGTTCATCGTCAGGAAAATGCCGGTCACCAGCTGAATGATCAGCACGACCAGCGACAGCACGCCGAACACGTACCAGATATTGAAGTTCTTGGATGCGTAATATTCGGTTGCGTGATACCGCATCGTTTCCATCAGCGGGAAACGATCGTCGATCCACCTTATGAAGGCGTTCTGCGGCCGCGCTGCTGCGGATTCGACACGCGCCATCACGCAGCTCCCGTTTCGCTGCCGATCATGATGACGTCATCCTGGATGAAGCGATACGGCGGAACCCTGAGGTTCGTCGGGGCCGGCACGCCCTTGTACACACGACCGGCCAGATCGAATTTCGAACCGTGGCAGGGACAGAAGAAGCCGCCGTGCCAGTCCGGCGCCGGCCCTACCTGGAATTCAGGCAATGGCGCACAGCCGAGATGGGTGCAGGAACCTTCGATCACCAGGTACTCGGGCTGCAGCGATCGGTACGGATTGACCGCGAAATCCGGCTGTTGCTCGGCCACTTCCGAGTTCGGGTCGCGCAGCAGGCCTGCGGTGGTCTTTTCGAGCTGGGCCAGCATCGCCTTGGAGCGACGCAGCACGTACACCAGCCGGCCGCGCCAGATGACGCGAATCATCTCACCCGGCTCGAGCGACCCCAGCGGCACCTCGACGGGCGCGCCAAGGGCCTGCGCGCGCGCACTCGGCTTCAACGAAGCCAGAAACGGGACACTGGCGAGGGCGATGCCCACTCCCCCGGTCACGGCGGTGGCAACAGTTAGAAAATGA